>CAVBJB010000037.1:0-7798 GCA_963595625.1 Lachnospiraceae bacterium
GGCTGGGGCTGATGTTTTAGTAGCTGGAAGTTTTGTTTTTAATGCTGAAAATCCTACACAAACCATAGCAGATTTAAAAGATTTAATTAGGTAGTTAATATACTTAAATATAAAAAAGCTCGTTCAGATTTTTTCTGAACGAGCTTTTTTGCGTTAGTGATAGGAGCGGCATCCTTAAAACATTATTTTTTAAATAATGTTTTAAGATATAGCGGATAGCACGACGCGCCCACTAAAAGGCGCGTAACGCCCAAAAAATATTATGTAAGGAAAATTATCGTAAATTGAATTTAAGAAGCGTAAATCGCTAAGATTTTACATAAAAAAAACGCTTTGAAGATCCAAAACGCTTTTGCGACCGCGGAGGGCTTCGAACCCCCAACCCTCAGAGCCGAAATCTGATATTCTATCCAGTTGAACTACGCGGTCTACTAGCTTAAGCTAATAATTTTTTTACAATAATTGAGATTGTTTTACTGTCTGCTTGGCCTGCAAGCTCTTTAGTTGCTAATCCCATTACTTGTCCCATAGATGCAATTCCGGAGAAATTACCTTGAGAGATGATATTTTTTACGATGGCTTCTACTTCTTGTTCAGAAAGTTGAGCGGGTAAGAATTGTTCGATTACTTTGATTTGTGCTAATTCCGGTTCAGCTAAATCTGCACGACCTTGTTCGGTAAAAATACTTGCGCTATCCTTACGTTGTTTTACTAACTTTTGTAGTAATTTAATTTCGTCTTCTGGAGATAAAACTCCGTCTCCAGATCCCGAAGTTTGAGCTAATAAAATTTCTGATTTGATAGCACGTAATGCCTCTAGTGCAACGCTATCTTTAGCTTTCATGGCAGCTTTCATTACATCCATGATTTGTGCTTGTAAACTCATAACCTTATTTTTAGAATTGCAAATTTAATAAATAACCCGAAACTGTAAAAGGTTTCGGGTTAAAGAAAAGTATTATATTTTAAATTAATCTACGTTATCATGTAAGAATGAGTTGTTAGATCTAATTTTTAAATCGTTATTTTTAGTATCCACAGAGATTCTTGAAGTACCAAGCTCGTCTGTTGGATTTGAATGAATGTTAATACCAAGACGCTCAAATGCAGGTTTATCTAGCTCAGTAGAATTTCTGTTGTTCGAGAACGTGTGGTTAAATTCTTTCATTTTTTGTTTGCGAGCTTCAGAACGCATTCTAAGAGTTTGTTGGAATTCTTTAGTTTTAAGAATGTCTTCATTTTCTCTAGAATCTCTGATGAAGTCACGAACAGGTGTTTTATTTTCTTCTGTTCTAACTGTTAAATCGATAATAGGATCGATGGTTTGAATAATTTGTTTTGGCTCCTCGATTGGTTTGGAGTTCAATAAATTATTTTCTTGTTCTAAATAATTATCAAGATCTAAAACGTGTTTAACTACATGCTCAACTGTATTTGTTTTACCTTGAGAATCTAGATTATTAGGTGTATAATCGTTAGGAACATTTTCTATTACCGGAACAGTCTCGTCAGCAAAATAAATGTTTTTTGCATTAGAACTTGGTTGAGAGGTAATCTCGAACATTTGTTCTGGTTGTGCATTAGTAAGATTTGTAGGTTCAATGATATCAAAATTAAAAGTATTTTGATTTTCTTGAACAGGTTTAGGTTCTACAAAATCTGTAACAATAGTAGAAACAATAGACTCGTTGTGCTTGTAAGGGTTAGGTTTTACAATTTCAAAAAACACGTCTAAATTGTTAATATCATTTGTTGGGTTAGAAGTAATATTATTTGGAGCTATATTTACTTCTTGATTAGACTTTTTTCCGAAATCCTCTACCTCCTCATCGAGAACATGAACAATTCTTTGAGGTTTAGCAGGAGCTACATTATTGTTCTGAAAATTAATATGTTGTGTGTTTTCTTGTACAATTTGTTGTTGTGCAGGTTGTGGAACAGGTATGATTTGTTGTGGAGCTACAGGATTTGTAGACGCAAATTTAACCTCAGGCGTAACGTTTAATTTTTGTGTAGCTGCTTGTTCTGCACCTAACATATGTTTAATAACGTTGTCTTTGTTAATTAACTCATATTGTTGTTCAGGATTAAATCCAGTTGCAATAACAGTTACAGAAATTTCGTTACCAAGTTTTTCATCCTCACCAACTCCCATAATAATATTTGCATTATTACCAGACTCACTTTGGATGTAGTCGTTGATTTCCCCTATTTCATCAATTGTAATTTCATTTTCAGGTTCAGTACCACAAACAATTAATAAAAGTACATTTTTAGCACCTGTAATTTTATTTTCGTTCAATAACGGAGAATCTAAAGCCGACATAACAGCCTCTTTCGCTCTGTTTTCACCAGAAGCGTTTGCAGACCCCATGATTGCCGTACCGCTGTTAGAAAGAACGGTTTTAGCATCACGTAAATCGATGTTGACCATAAAGTGTTGCGTAATTACTTCCGCAATACCTCTAGATGCTGTAGTTAAAACTTCATCAGATTTTGCATACCCGGCTTTAAAACCAAGGTTACCGTACACTTCTCTTAATTTATTGTTATTGATCACAATAAGTGAGTCTACGTGGCGACGTAAATTTTCAACCCCTAGTAGAGCTTGTTCGTGACGAATTTTACCTTCAAATTGAAAAGGAATTGTAACAATCCCTACTGTAAGTATATCTTTGTTTTTGGCTAATTCAGCAATTACTGGCGCTGCACCTGTACCGGTACCTCCACCCATTCCTGCTGTAATGAAAACCATTTTTGTATTTTTATCTAAAACACGATCAATTTCTTCCACACTTTCTTGTGCTGCTAATTGACCGATTTCTGGATTTGCACCAGCACCTAAACCTTCTGTTAAGTTAACACCTAATTGAATTTTAGTTGGTACAGGACTATTTTCTAATGCTTGTGAATCTGTGTTACAAATAATAAAATCTACTCCTTTAATTTTTTGGTTATACATGTAGTTGATGGCATTACTACCACCTCCTCCTACACCGATAACCTTGATAACATTTGATTGCCCGTGAGCAAGATCAAATTTTAATTTTGTTCCTAATCCTGAATTATTTTCCATACCTAATCCTTTGATTTACTCTGCGTTATCTATAAAATCTTTAAACTTATCGAAAATACCAGATAAAATATTTTTTCTAGGTTTTTCGATATTTGGTTTGTCGCTGGTTTGTGTATTAGTACTTTGTACTGTAGTGTCTTCCATAACTATTTCTCTCTCAACATCCATAGTATTTACAACAACTTTTTCCTCATTACTAACTGTATCAACAATTACTTTAGCCTCCTCTTGATCTGCTTTCTTACTCATTAAAGCATTGTGGTTTAGTCCTCTCATTAATAAACCAATTGCAGTAGCGTAAGTAGGTCCCACTAATTTTTGTGGAGAATTTTGTGCTAAATGTTCTTGCGGATACCCAATTCTTGTATCCAAACCAGTAACGTATTCTACTAATAATTTGATATCTTTTAACTCAGCTCCCCCTCCGGTTAAAACGATACCAGCAATTAGTTTTTTACGTTGCTCATCATATCCATAAGCTTTAATTTCATCAAAAACCATTTCAATAATTTCCAAAACACGGGCATGGATAATTAATGAAAGATTTTTTAAAGAAATTTCTTTAGGATCTTGACCTCTAAAGCTTGGAATAGCAACAATTTCATTTTCTTTATTGTTACTAGGCCAAGCCGATCCAAACTTCACTTTAAGTGCTTCAGCTTGTTTTTCAATGATAGAACAACCTTCTTTAATATCATCTGTTATCGCATTACCCCCGTAAGGAACAACAGCAGTATGTCTTATAATACCATCTTTAAAAATGGCTAGGTCGGTAGTTCCACCACCTATATCTATTAAAGCTACCCCCGCTTCTTTTTCGTCGTTACTTAAAACAGCGTCAGAAGATGCTAAGGGTTCTAGCGTTAAATCTGCTAAATTAAGTTCAGCGTCTTTTATACATCTGCCAACATTTCTGATAGAAGAGGCTTGTCCTACAACTACATGAAAGTTAGCTTCCAAACGTAATCCAGCCATTCCTATTGGCTCTTTAGACTCGGATGTACCATCAATTAAATATTCTTGTGGAAGAATATGAATGATTTCTTCTCCTGGTAATAAAGCAAGTTTACGAACTTGGTTTATTAAATTATCAATATCCGAATCATCAATTACATCGTCTAAATTATGACGAATGATATAATCGGTATGTTGTATACTACGTATATGTTGACCTGCAATTCCCGCAACAACATCAGAAATTTGTAATCCAGAAGCTTCCTCCGCTACAGTTACTGCCTCTTTAATAGATGCAATAGTTTGCGTAATGTTATTTACAACACCACGTGCTACACCTAAACTTTTAGCCTGACCAAAACCAAGAATTTCCAGCTTCCCGTATTCGTTTTTTTGACCAATTACAGCTACAATTTTAGTAGTACCAATATCTAATCCAACGGCAATATTTTCTTTACTCATAACTTTTTATCTACTACAAACTACTTGTTGGGTAAATTTTAGATTAACTTCTTTATAATTATTTATAAGTGTATCTTGAATCGCATGTTGCACGAAAGCCTTGTAATTATTGAATTTTTTATCAATATCAATAGCTTTACCAAAAACGATATCAAAATTAAAATTTCTGTCTGTTAAGATAATACTTCGTGAAGGAAAAATCTTAATTCCGACAATACTTTTTTTCAAAAATTCATCTCCATGAATTTTTTGTAATAATTGGTTTACATCAACAAGACTAGTCTCATTAATTTCACCAGTAACTATCGGTACACGAGCGGAATGATTCTTAGATTTTGGCATAATTTTACCTTCTCTATCTAGATAATAAATCTGTCCTTTATCATAAATTCTTCCCAACGGTTTACGCTGTTGTACCTGTGCTACTAATTGACTTTTTATTGTTTTATAAACCTGTACAGACTCAACCATATCGTTTTTATCGATATGTTTTTCAAGATCATTTAAAACCGAATAATCTTTTTCAAGATTATTTTTAAATGAAAGATTTTCGTGTATCAGGTTGTTTACTTCAGTAGTAGTTATATACACATTATCTTCTCCAATAAAATCAACACGGGTCTCTAAAACTCGTCGCTCTTGATTTTTGTGAGATGAGAAAGAATATAGAAAATATACTACTCCAAAAATTAAAATTAACCGAACGTCACTCCACTTAATTTTTTTTTGCATTTAAAGCGTCTTTTATATCGTGAATCATTTCTCCTAAATCACCTGCCCCTATTGTAACTAAAACGTCGTATTTTGCATCTAATATGGATTGAATTAGATTTTCTTTAGACACTAACTCTTTATTAGTATTTGTAATTTTATCTAATAACCAATTAGAAGTGATGCCTTGTATAGGCAATTCTCTAGCAGGATAAATATCTAATAAAAATATTTGATCGAATTTTGATAAAGATTCAGCAAATCCATCAGCAAAATCACGAGTTCTAGTAAAAAGGTGTGGCTGAAAAACAGCTAAAACTTTTTTACCAGGATATAATTCTGTTACCGCTTGGTGTACGGCATTAATTTCTGTTGGATGATGTGCATAATCATCAATAAAAACTAAATCCTTTTCTTTAATTTGGTAAGAAAAACGTCTTCTTACACCTTTAAAACTCTCTAAGCCTTTTTTAATTTTATCTGCACTTACACCGTAAGTATAAGCCATTGCAAATGCAATTAAAGCGTTAGTAAGGTTATGATGACCTGGTAATGCTAATTTTACATTTGTAACAACTTCTTTCGGTGTTTTTATTGAAAAAACATACCAGCTGTCCTCAATTCTTACATCGATAGCTTCAAAATCCGAACCATCGTTAATTCCTATTTTAACTGCTTGCAACGGAAGACCATTATTAACAAATAAATTTTGTGACTCAACCTTTTGAGCAAATTCATTAAACGAGTCTACAACGTGTTGCTCATCTCCATAAATATCTAAATGGTCTGCATCCATAGAGGTTACACAAGCTAAATTAGGGTGTAGATGTAGAAAGGAACGATCAAATTCATCCGCTTCAACAACCGTTAGGGTTTTACCTTGACCAATTAAATTGGTTTGGTAATTCTCTACTATTCCCCCTAAAAATGCAGTTACGTCTTCCCCAGCTTCATATAAAATATGGCCTAACATACTAGACGTTGTTGTTTTTCCGTGCGTACCTGCAACTGCAAAGCAAAATGTATCTTTAGTAATAATTCCTAAAACTTCCGCACGCTTTTTAACTGTAAAACCCTTATTTATAAAATAATTCAGTTCCGAATGATCTTTAGGAATTGCAGGAGTATAAACAACCAGCGTGCTAATTGGATCCTTAAATTCTGCATTTATAAAATCACAATTGTCAGTATAATGTATAGCAATACCCTCAGCCTCCAATTCGTGTGTTAATTGTGTAGGAGTTTTGTCGTACCCAGCAACATTCTTGCCAATATTTTTAAAATATCTAGCAATAGCGCTCATTCCAATACCGCCTATTCCTACAAAATAAACGTTTTTTATATCTAATAATTTCATTTCTATTAAAATACGGCTTATAATAATTTTTTGATATTTTTTACAATATCTTTTGTTGCATTAGGTTTTGCCATTGCTTTAAAATTAGCCGACATATTAATCTGCAAACTTGGGTTGTCAACTAAATTTGAAAATATACTCTTAAAGCTCTTTTCTAAATCTTTCTCTTTTATCAAAATCGCAGCTTTATTATCAACAATAGCTTGTGCATTTTTAGTTTGATGATCTTCTGCAACGTTTGGAGACGGAATAAAAATAGTAGGTTTACCCACTACAGCAAGTTCAGAAACTGATGAAGCTCCAGAACGGGATATTATGATATCTGCGGCAGCATATACTAAATCCATTCGATCAATAAAAGAGAGCACTTGTACACCTTTTTCAGGATTGGTTAAACTTGTAAATTCATCAAAATAAAATTTACCACATTGCCACAGAATTTGAATATTTTGCGCTGTAAACCAATCTAAATTATTTTTGATAAGATTATTTATAGTACGAGCTCCAAGACTCCCACCTAAAATAACCAGCGTTTTTTTATTCGTATTTAAGCTAAAATATTGAATTGCTTCCTGTTTTTTGGATTCAGTTTCTAATATATCTTCTCGAATAGGGTTACCTGTAACTTCAATTAATTTTTCTGGAAAAAACCGATTTAAGCTACTGTAGGCAACACAAATAGATTTAGCTTTTTTGGCTAAAAGTTTATTTGTTATACCAGGATATGAATTTTGTTCTTGAATTACTGTTGGTATATTTAGCCAATTGGCTACTTGCATTACAGCCCCACTAGCAAAACCACCTGTACCAATAACAACATTTGGCTTAAACGATTTTATAATTTTATATGATTCCCATAAACTAGAACTTAATTTAAATGGAAACATTAAATTGTCCTTAGATAAGCTTCGTTGTATTCCGCTAATCCATAAACCTTTTATTTGATATCCCGCTTGAGGTACCTTTTGCATTTCCATTTTGTCTTTAGCTCCTACAAATAGGAACTCAGCATCTGGAAATTCTTTTTTTAATTCATTAGCAATAGCAATAGCAGGATAAATATGACCTCCTGTACCACCGCCACTTAATATAAATCTGGGCTTTTGCATTGCTTTTAATTTTGTTGAATCGAATTTAAAGCATCCTTTACTTGTTGGTCAGTCGGCTCAAAATTCTCTTTAATATTTAAATTTGTATTTTTGTTTTTACTTACTTTCTCTTCGCCCGAAGCTGATTTT
>CAVBJB010000037.1:7808-10276 GCA_963595625.1 Lachnospiraceae bacterium
CATCGGCACTTACACTTAGTATTACACCTAATGCAGCACATGTAATCCAAATAGATGTTCCCCCACTACTTATTAAGGGTAAGGATTGCCCTGTGGTTGGAAACAATTGTACGGCTACTCCCATGTTTACAAATGCTTGTAAGATTATAGGAAAACCTAAACCGTATATTAATAACTTACCTAAGGGATTACTAACTTTAGATGATATAATTAAAAATCTAAAAAATAGAGATATATAGGTAAACATTAGCATTATAGCCCCAATTAAACCAAACTCTTCTACAATTATTGCAAAAATAAAATCCGATGAGGATTGCGGTAAAAAGTTTCTTTGTACACTTTTTCCTGGTCCTAACCCGGTTATTCCGCCGGTAGCTATAGCTATTTTAGAATTTTCAGTTTGATAATTATCTACTTCTTTATCATCTTCATCAGCCGTAAATCGTTCTAAACGTGCTTTCCATGTGGCCATACGACTGGTATATTTATTTGGAAATTGCGACGCTAAAACAAATATTAACGTTAATGCAATTAATCCCATAGAACCTACTTTTAATAAATATTTAAAAGGATAACCTCCTAAAAATATTAATAAAATATTGGTCGATAATAAAAGAGCAGCAGTAGATAAATTTGCAGGTAAAATTAAAATAACACATATTCCAATTGGTAACCACAAAAGGTAAAGCGATTTTTTAAAATTAAAAGGTGTTTCCTTTTGTATATAAGTCGACATGTAACTGGCTATATACATATTAGAAACAACAATTGCTAAAGCAGAGGGTTGGAATGTTAAATTAACAAAAGGTATGATAACCCACCTACTGGCATTAGCTCCTGCAATTACAGTATTATTAAATAAAGCAACTGATAAAAGTACAACTACAACAGGTAATAAAAGGTATACGTAATATTTAACATTTTCATATTTAAACTTACTTACAATGTAAACTATACCTATACCAATAGCAATATGCATAGAATGTTTAAAAAAATGGGAATAAACGGTA
Source organism: Lachnospiraceae bacterium (assembly GCA_963595625.1). Lineage (GTDB taxonomy): Bacteria > Bacteroidota > Bacteroidia > Flavobacteriales > Flavobacteriaceae > Flavobacterium. The sequence continues at coordinate 8,819 of CAVBJB010000037.1, forward strand.
CCATTTTTTACAACCAATGATAAATTTGCACTTGCACTAAATACAGGCATAAATGAAAACAATCCAAGTAACGTGACCAAAGCCCAAATTGCTTTGTCCCCCCTTAAACCATTAATTACTCTTTTAAAGAATTGTACCATTTTAAACTTTATAATTTGTGTACAGCTTGCTTAAATTTTTCTCCTCTATCTTCATAAGAAGTAAATAAATCAAAACTTGCACATGCGGGAGATAATAAAACAGTATCCCCTGGAGAAGCAAAAGAGTGAGCTAATTTTACACATTCGTCAATATCTTTTGTTTCTACAATATCATCAATTACATTTTTAAATGTGTTGATAATTTTATCATTATCTAATCCTAAACAAATTATTGCTTTTACTTTTTCTCTTACTAAAGGCATTAATTCATTATAATCGTTTCCTTTATCTACTCCTCCAACAATCCAAACCGTTGGTGTAGTCATACTGTCTAATGCAAAATATACCGCATTAACATTTGTAGCTTTAGAGTCATTGATGTATTGAACATTTTGTATCTTCAATACTTTCTCTAGTCTGTGCTCTACACCTTTAAAATTTGTAAGACTGCTTCGTAAAGATTCATCTTGAATATTCAGTAATTTAGCTACCATGGACGCTGCCATAGCATTTTTTAAATTATGCTTTCCCTTTAAAGCTAAATCATCTATGGACATAGTAAAACGGATTTGATTAAATTGTATAACCATTTGGTTATTTTCTATAAATGCTCCTTGATCTAGTTTTTTGGTAATAGAAAAAGGTAAACCTATAGATTTAATTTGATGAGTTGATAACCATTTTTGAATTTCGATATCATCTGCATCATAAATAAAATAATCATTTTTGGTTTGGTTCATTGTAATTCTGAACTTTGCCGCAATGTACTCGTCATAGTTGTAATGATATCTGTCTAAATGATCCGGACTTAAATTTGTAAGTACCGCAATATTTGGAGCAAAATCTACAATTCCGTCTAATTGGAAACTACTAAGTTCCAATATATAATTTTCTCTATTGGTATCGGCAACTTGTTGAGCGTAGCTCATACCTATATTACCTGCTAATCCAGCATCTAAACCCGCTTGTTCAACAATATAGTGAGTTAATAAAGTGGTTGTAGTTTTACCATTACTACCTGTGATTCCTACAACTTTTGCTTTAGAGTGAGCTGATGCTATTTCGATTTCTGATACTATAGAAATATTTTTTTCTATAATTTTTTTAATAATGGGAGCCTTATCCGGAATGCCGGGACTTTTCATCACTAAGTCAGCATTTAAAATTTTAGATTCCGTATGTTGATTGTCTTCCCAATCAATTTTAAATTGATTTAAAACAGCTTTATATTTGTCTTTCATAGTTCCAAAATCAGATACAAAAACATCATAACCTAATTTTAGACCTAAAATAGCTGTACCAACTCCACTCTCTCCTC
>CAVBJB010000038.1:0-10210 GCA_963595625.1 Lachnospiraceae bacterium
ACGTTATTTAAAGCAACTTAAAAATTTAATGGAAGAATTTGAATAAACAAAAAAGCAACTCAATTGAGTTGCTTTTTTATTATATAGAACTAAATATTAGTATCTGTAGTATTCTGGCTTAAATGGACCTTCAACAGTAACACCAATATATTTTGCTTGTTCTTCTGATAAAGTATCTAATTCTACACCAATACGCTCTAAATGTAAACGCGCTACTTTTTCATCTAAATGTTTAGGTAATGTGTACACTTCGTTTTTGTAGTTTGCACTGTTTTTCCATAACTCAATTTGTGCTAACGTTTGGTTAGTGAATGAGTTTGACATTACGAAAGATGGGTGACCTGTAGCACAACCTAAGTTTACTAAACGTCCTTCAGCTAAGATAATGATATCGTTTCCGTCTACGTTGTAAATATCAACTTGTGGTTTCACTTCAACTTTAGTTGAACCATAGTTTGCATTTAACCAAGCCATATCAATTTCGTTATCGAAGTGACCAATGTTACAAACGATTGCTTTATCTTTCATCATTTTGAAGTGACGATCTACAACGATATCTTTATTTCCTGTAGTAGTAATGATGATATCAGCATTAGCAATTACGTTGTCTAATTTTTTAACTTCGTAACCTTCCATTGCAGCTTGTAAAGCACAAATTGGGTCAATTTCTGTTACAGTAACAATAGATCCTGCTCCACGGAAAGAAGCTGCAGTTCCTTTTCCTACGTCTCCGTAACCACAAACAACCACACGTTTACCAGCTAACATAACGTCAGTAGCACGACGGATAGCATCAACTGCAGATTCACGACAACCGTATTTGTTATCAAATTTAGATTTAGTAACTGAATCATTTACGTTGATAGCAGGCATTGGTAATGTACCATTAGCCATACGCTCATATAAACGGTGAACACCTGTAGTTGTTTCTTCAGATAATCCTTTGATTCCAGCCACTAATTCTGGGTAACGATCAATAACCATGTTTGTTAAATCTCCACCATCATCTAAAATCATGTTTAAAGGTTGGCGATCTTCTCCAAAGAATAATGTTTGCTCAATACACCAGTCAAATTCTTCCTCATTTAGACCTTTCCAAGCGTATACCTGAATACCTGCAGCAGCAATTGCAGCAGCCGCTTGATCTTGAGTTGAGAAAATGTTACATGAAGACCAAGTAACCTCTGCTCCTAATGCTTTTAAAGTCTCAATTAATACTGCAGTTTGAATTGTCATGTGTAAACATCCTGCAATACGAGCACCTTTTAAAGGTTGCTCATCTTTATATTCTTCGCGTAAAGCCATTAAACCTGGCATCTCAGCTTCGGCTAATTCAATTTCTTTTCTTCCCCATGCAGCTAAAGAAATATCTTTAACTTTATATGGTACGTAAGGTATTGTTTTAGTACTCATCTATTTAATAGTATATTTGTATAAACTTATTTTTTACAAAGTTACATTTTTTCAGTGAAATTTTGTATTATTTAAGTTATTTTATGAATTATAAAACTTTGTTACACAAAAACATATATGGCTTTCTATAAAAAAATAAATTTCAATGACAAGGCTGATATTTTTGTTTGGAAGATTAGTGAAGATCTTGAAACATTAAAAGCAAATGTAATTTTAAAGCCAGAAAGCTTGGAACGTTACAACGGCATGAAATCTGAGTCGCATAAAAAGGGGTTTTTAGCTGTGCGAATGTTGTTACAATACTGTGGTTATACAGATTACGATTTAATTTATGATCTTACAGGTAAACCTTTTTTGGTTGACGGTAAATTTATTTCGATCACACATTCTTTTGATTTTTCTGTTATAAGTATTGGAACCGAAAGTTTAGGTATTGATATTGAATTAAAACGGGATAAGGTTTTACGAATTGCTAATAAATTCTCGGACGAAGATTTTATGAACCCGGATATAGATAAGGGCTTACAAATTAAACTTTACACTATGATTTGGGGAGCAAAAGAGTCTATTTTTAAAATCGTGAATGAGCCAGGTATAAGCTTTATAGACCATATAAAAGTAGCTGCATTTGATTTTAAGGAGAATGAAACTAAGGCGGTTTTACGTTGGAGAGATACTACTGAAGATTTTTTTATCTTTTTTAAAGAAATTGAAAATTATGTTTTAGTGTATGCGTGTAGATAAAAAAATAAGTTCTATATATTCGGAAATTCTTTCAGCTAAAACGCAAAATCAAAAGCTTTTAGCGGTTTTATTAGATCCTGATAAAGTTGACTTAAATGCTATTGAAACTTTAGTTGAAAAAATTAAAGAAGCTCCAATTACACATGTTTTTGTAGGTGGTAGTATTGTTACGGAAGATTGTGTGGATGCTTTAATTTTAAAATTAAAGATGTTTTGCGATTTGCCTATTATACTATTCCCGGGACATCCTTCTCAAATCAGTAGGTTTGCTGATGGTATTTTGTTTTTAAATTTAATTTCGGGGAGAAATCCAGACTATTTAATCGATCATCAAGTTAACTCGGTTAAAGTATTAAAAAATACAGATTTAGAAATAATATCTACAGGTTATATTTTAATTGATGGGGGTAAAGAAACTGCAGTACAACGTGTAAGCAAAACACAACCTTTATCTCAAACAAATATTGAAGCTATTAGCGATACTGCAATAGCAGGAAACTGGATGGGAAACAGATTGATTTATTTAGAAGCCGGTAGCGGAGCATTGGTAAGGGTAGATGATGATATTATTAAGCACGTTTCAAAAAATATTCATGTTCCTTTAATTGTGGGTGGTGGAATAAAATCTGGAAAGGAAATCCAGCAAGCTTTTGCAAATGGAGCGGATATTGTAGTTATAGGAACTGCTTTTGAGAACGATATTAATTTTTTTGATTCGATTTAATGCAAATAACAGAATTAATTACAGCTAACTATCAATTTATTTTAGAATTGGTATGCTTCGTTTTAGGCATTTTAAGTGTTTGGTATGCACGTAAAGAAAACATATTAGTCTATCCTACGGGGTTATTTTCTACCATTATTACAGTTTATTTATTATATATATCTAAAGATTTAGGTAATATGTTAGTAAATATTTATTTTTCTTTTATGAGTATTTACGGGTGGTACAATTGGAAATTTGGAAAAACTGATAACGAAAATGTTTTAAAAATTTCTACTACTTCAAATAAAGACAAAATATTGGGTATAATTTTAATGATATTAACCAGTGTATTAGTTTATTTTATTTATCAATATTTAGAATATAAAATTACAGGGGATACTTATTTAGATATTTTTACCACTTCTGTATTTTTTACGGCCATGTGGTATATGGCTAATAAAAAATTGGAAAGTTGGGTACTTTGGATAATAGGAAATACCCTAGTGGTACCTTTGTATTTTTATAAAGAATGGTATTTATTAGCAATTCAATATATAATTTTTACTATTTTAGCCGTTTTGGCATTTAGAGATTGGAAAAAATCTGTAGTTGTTTAAATATAATTTAGAAATTAACTAAGAATTAATAAATTCTATAGTAAATAAAATCATGCAAATAAATAATATAGTTGAATTTTTTACTGATAAAGAAATTAATATACTGAAGGATTTAAAAATCAGTTTTTCTAAAATTCAACACCAATATACTTGTTGTGTTAAGGGTATACAGTATGCTAATCTAGATCGTGTTGCTACACTTAATGATGGCATTCTAAGTTGTACGGACTCAGAGAAGCAAAATCATATTGAATATTTTGATGAAAAGTCCAAAAATTTTAGTGTAGAAAAATTTGTTCCGGCCTCTGGGGCGGCTACACGTATGTTTAAATTTCTTTTAGAGTTTTTAAAAACATACAACATAGAGCAACAAACATTAAACGCTTATATAAATATTAATAATGCTCAAGAACTTAAAACTTTTTTAATTGGTTTAGAAAAGTTTAGTTTTTATGAGGATATAGTAGCACAATGCAAATCCATTTTTAAAGATTACGATAGCTTATCTCAAGATTATAAATATTATTACTTTATAAAAGTAATGCTAGACTCTGTATATCTTGATTTATCGTCTAAACCTAAAGCTTTAATTCCATTTCATCTAATTGAGGGTAAAAAAACAACCCCGATACACAAGCATGTAAACGAGACGCTGGCGTACGCAAAAAATAACGGGAAAGGTTCTGTTCATTTTACTGTTACTGAGGGTTTTGAAAAAGATTTTCAGCAAATCATCAATCATATAAATGAAGATATACAGGTAACTTATTCAAATCAGTTACAAGAAACAAACAGCATTGCATTTAATGATGATAATGAACCTTTTAGACAAGCCAATGGTGAATTGTTGTTTAGACCAGGAGGTCATGGTGCTTTAATTGAAAATTTAAATAATATTGAATCGGATATTATTTTTATTAAAAATATTGACAACGTTTCTTATAATCATTTTGATGATATCGTTAAAAACAAAAAGTATTTAGGTGGAATGTTAATTCGAATACAAGAAAAAGTATTTGAACTTATTAACAACATACCCAACTTTTCCACAATCGAGCTGCACGAAGCTATTTCTTTTTGTAGAGAAAAGATTAACATAAATGTGCCGATTGATATATTAGAGAAAAATAATGAATCAGAAATTAAAAAGTATCTTATCTCTAAATTAAATAGACCCATCCGTGTTTGCGGCATGGTAAAAAATGAAGGTGAACCTGGAGGTGGACCATTTTGGGTTAAAAATAATAAGGGCGAAGTGAGTTTACAAATTGTTGAATCTTCTCAAATAGACAAAAGTAATCCCTCTCAAAATATAATTTTATCTCAATCTACTCACTTTAATCCGGTTGATATTGTATGTGGAGTTAAAAACTATAAAGGAGAAAAATTTAATTTAACGCAATATATAGATCATTCCACAGGTTTTGTGGTCGAAAAATCTCATGAAGGTAGAAATTTAAAAGCCTACGAACTTCCAGGGTTATGGAACGGATCTATGGCAGACTGGATCACTATTTTTGTTGAAGTTCCACTTACTACATTTAATCCAGTTAAAACAGTAAACGATCTTTTAAAACCAGCTCATCAACACGCTTAAATGGATATTGAAAGTTTAAAAAAAGAACTTTCTTATAAAGCCGTAAGAAGTTCTGGTCCTGGCGGACAAAATGTAAATAAAGTTTCGAGTAAGGTAATAATTGAATTCTCAATCGAAAATTCTCAGTGCTTTTCTGCGAAGCAAAAAGAAATTTTATTAGAAAAATTACAAAACAAAATTTCTTCCGAAGGCTTACTGATACTAAGTTGTAGTGAAACCAGAAGCCAAGTAAAAAACAAAGAATTAGTTTTAAACAAACTTATTCAAATTTTGCAAAATGCTTTAAAAGTAAAACCCTTACGTATTGCGACAAAAATTCCTAAAGGAGTGGTTAAAAAGCGTTTGGAGGATAAAAAAATTCAAAGTTTTAAAAAAAATATGCGTAAAAATATTAACATTTAAATATTTTTATACCTTTGTTACATCTCAAAAGGGGTGCCATTAGGCTGAGATTATACCCGTTGAACCTGGGCAGGTAATGCTGCCAAGGGAAACTTCGAGATTACTTTGGGTGCACACAGAGTAAGCAATTGCTTCTTCTCGAATTCTTAACACATCAATTTTTAACACAAAAATAATTGACCCCTTTTTATTTGTAATTTTTTTTACGAATGAAAATTTCAATTTTTACCGTTTTGTGTTTCGTAGGATTTAGTTCTATCTCTACTGCACAAAACCAAAACAAACCACAAGCAGACACGACTAAAGTCTCTAATTTGGACGAAGTTTTAGTAGCCTCAACACGTGCCCACGAAAAAACACCGATGGCACATAGTACGCTAACTAAAGCAGAAATTAAAAAACGCAATTTAGGACAGGACATCCCAACGCTTTTAAATTACATGCCATCTGTAGTCACAACAACAGATGCTGGTAATGGTGTGGGTTATAGCGGAATCCGCGTGCGCGGGAGTGATGCTACACGTGTAAACGTTACCATTAATGGTATTCCGTATAACGACTCGGAGTCTCAAGGTACCTTTTGGGTTAATCTACCGGATTTTGCATCCTCTACAGAAAATATTCAACTACAACGTGGTGTTGGTACTTCAACTAACGGTTCGGGAGCATTTGGAGCTAGTTTAAATATTTTAACGGATGCCATGGTTAAAACACCCTCTGGATCTATTGCAAATTCCTTCGGAAGTTATAATACACATAAACATACATTAAAGTTTTCTACAGGGATTTTATCTGATGTTTTTGAGCTTTCAGGCCGTATTTCAAAAATCAATTCTGACGGTTATGTAGACAGAGCATCTTCAGATCTTAATTCTTATTTTTTTCAAGGAGCCTTCTCCCAAAAAAACACTTTAATTAAAGCTTTGGTTTTTGGCGGAACCCAGCAAACCTATCAAGCATGGAATGGGATCGAGGATTTAGAAATTTTACGTACCAACCGAACCTTTAATCCCTCGGGTTTATATTATGATGATTTAGGAAATCCTCATTTTTATAAAAACGAAATCGATCATTACAAACAAGATCATTATCAATTGCATTGGTCAGAAAAGTGGTTGTCTAGTTTTACTACTAACTTAGCCTTACATTATACCAAAGGTTTTGGTTATTACGAAAACTACAAGCAAAATGCTAGTTTATTGGATTATAATTTAATTTCTACCACACTTTCAGAAACAGATTTAGTGCGTCAAAAAATTCTAGATAATCATTTATACGGTTTAACTTTTTCTGGGAATTATATAAAAGATAAATGGAATATCGTTTTAGGCGGAGCAGCAAATCAATACATTGGCGATCATATTGGTAAAGTAATCTGGACAAAACAAGCCGAAATGCAACATCCAGACCATACTTATTACTTTAATACATCAAAAAAATCGGAATTTAATACTTACGGTAAACTAAATTATGAGCTAAATCCTAAACTAAATTTATATGCGGATTTACAATACCGATTTATAAACTACAAAGCAAACGCAGAGGAAACAGGAAATATAGATCAAAATTTTAATTTCTTTAATCCAAAAGCAGGAATCAATTATGAGTTAAACAGCGCTCATGCCTTGTACGTATCCTATGCAAAAGCGCAACGAGAACCTAACAGAAACGACTACGAAAACGGATCTCCCAAACCCGAAAAGTTAGACGATTACGAGTTAGGATGGCGCTACAAAACGCCAAAAACACAGCTTAATGCAAATCTTTATTACATGTTGTACAAAGACCAGTTGGTAGTTACAGGAGCATTAAATGAGGTGGGTTACCCCATCAGGGAAAATATAGGGGATAGCTATCGTTTAGGGCTCGAAGTTGATGCGAACATTCAAGTTTTACCTAAGCTTTTTGTAAATCCAAGTCTTACAATTTCTCAAAATAAAAACAAATCCTATAAGGCCCTTTGGGACGGGAATATGCAAAATTTAGGAAACACAAACATAGCTTTTTCGCCAAATGTAGTAGCCTCAAACGCCATAACCTATATCCCATTAAAAAGTTTTCAGGTAAGTTTACTTACAAAATATGTAGGGGAGCAATACATGGGCAATACAGACACTCAAAAATCAAAACTCAAAGCTTATTACGTAACCGATATAAACATCAACTACACCTGGTATCCAAAAGCATGGATAAAATCTGTACAATTTTCGGCCTTATTAAATAATATTTTCAATGTAAAATACATTTCCAACGGATATTATTACACGTACGACGATACATGGTCTCAACCACAAACCCAAACCATAGAGGGTGCAGGTTATTACCCACAAGCCACTTTTAACTTTTTAACGGGATTTACCCTTAATTTTTAAAATTTGGGCGTTCCGCGCCTTCTAATGGGCGCGGCGTGCTTTACGCTATATCTTTTGCAAAAGCCTCCGTAAACTACGGCATTTACAAAAGGATGCCGCTTCAATCACTAACGCAAAAAAAAAGTTCGGGGTTTATCCCCGAACTTTTTTAATTATATATACGTAAAGAGTTTCCTATAACCTCTACCCTATAGCGTTTCATTTGGTATTGCGCATCACCAATTCCAGAATATAAACTGTACGATACATTATCGCAAAGACAAATTGCGTTAATACCGTTAATTTGCATAGTCGAGCAATCACTCAACGGCTGATTTGGACAAGCAGCATCAAAAGCATTAAATCCTGCACCAGTATTTATCACAATTATTCCTCTAATCCCTGTCCCCACAGTGTTTATATACTTAGTATTAGACGGATATTGTAAGGATACATATTGTGGTAAGTCTAAATTTATTGTAATATTTACAGGATAATTTGGTAAATATGGATTATTATTATTAATATTGTCATCAGATGAGCAATTTGTAAAAATAATTAGGCTGACTAATAATAAAAAAAGTTTTTTCAATGTTATTATTTTTATAGATTGTTAAGCAAATTTAAATTATTATATTTAACAAAGATTAAAATTTTAAAAAAGAATATTATTTAACTGAAATATATAAAAATCCCAGTTTTGTGGGATTTTTTCTATTTTTATAAAAGCATTAAATTATGTCTAAAGTATCTTATTACACTGCAGAAGGATTAAAAAAATTAAAAGACGAATTAGATTATTTAAAATCAGTTGAACGTCCAAAAGCCTCTCAAGCTATCGCTGATGCTAGAGATAAAGGTGACCTTTCTGAAAATGCTGAGTATGATGCAGCTAAAGAGGCACAAGGTTTATTAGAACTTAAAATTGCTAAAATCGAGGAAGTAGTTGCTAACGCTCGTTTAATTGACGAATCTCAATTAGATACAACTAAGGTATTGGTTTTATCTACTGTTAAAATCAAAAATGTTGCTAATAAAATGGAAATTAAATACACGCTTGTGGCTGAATCTGAAGCTGACTTAAAAGCGGGTAAAATTTCGGTTACCTCTCCAATTGGTAAAGGTTTATTAGGTAAATCAGTTGGTGATATTGCTGACATTCAGGTTCCAAACGGTACAATGCAATTTGAAATTTTAGAAATTACCAGAGACTAATTTTTAACTCAAAAATTTTTATGGCTTCTATCTTTACTAAAATTATTAACGGAGAAATTCCTAGCTATAAAGTTGCAGAAACAGATAAGTTTTATGCCTTTTTAGATATAAATCCTAATGCAAAGGGACATACGCTTTGTGTGCCTAAACAAGAGGTAGACAAAATATTTGATTTACCAGAGCAGGATTATCTAGAATTAATGAAATTCTCTAGAGAGGTGGCTTTAGCTATTGAAAAGGTTATCCCGTGTTTACGAGTAGGAGTTGCCGTTGTAGGTTTAGAAGTACCTCATGTACACGTGCATTTAATTCCGTTGCAAGGTGTAGAGGATATCACATTCAAATCTAAAGTGTCACTATCACAACAAGAATTTGTAGATATAGCTCAAAAAATTCACGAAGCCTTTGAAACAAAATAATAAAATAAAAAATCCGAGATACACTCGGATTTTTTATTTTTTATATGTTATTAAAAAGGTAGTTCCTTTATCAATTTCACTCAAATAAACTTTAATTTTACCGTTATGGTATTCTTCAACAATTCGTTTAGTTAAAGATAATCCTAATCCCCAACCTCTTTTTTTAGTTGAATAGCCCGGCTCAAAAATTTTACTGATTTTATTTTTTTCTATTCCACATCCTGTATCGGTTATGTACAATTGTACACTGCTTGGCGTTTCAATCAATTTTAAATGTAAAGCGCCTACTCCTTTCATTGCATCTGTAGCATTCTTTATTAAATTTTCAATACACCAACTGTGTAGGGTTTTATTAATTGGTAAATAAATAGCATAGTCGGGATGGTCTATAGAGAATTCAATTTTTTTAGAAGTGCGATCTTTTAAGTAATAAAAAGAGTTTATAGTTTCTTCAATAATATCCAATCTTTCCAATACAGGTTCAGATCCAATTTTCTGAAAGCGTTCCGCAATGGTATGTAACCGGTCCGAATCTTTTCTAATTTCATTTACAACCGTTGGGTCAAAATCCATTTCCTGCATATAATCTACCCATCCCATTAATGAGGTAATAGGTGTGCCTAATTGGTGAGCTGTTTCTTTAGCCATACCTGCCCATAAATTATTTTGTAACAGGTTTTTATTATTGGTAAATAAATAAATTAAAAGCGCTACTATAAAACAAAAAATCAATAAAAGTAAAACGG
>CAVBJB010000039.1:0-10003 GCA_963595625.1 Lachnospiraceae bacterium
TGAACATGTATATTCAAAAATTAAAATAATGATTTTAAACTCTAGAATAGAAGGAGAAGGTTTTCCATTCCTCATTATCCATGGATATATGGGGATGAGTGACAACTGGAAAACGTTAGCCGGAAAATATGCAGCCTTAGGATTCCAGGTCCATGCCTTGGATTTAAGAAATCACGGTAAAAGTTTTCATAGCTCGGATTTTAATTATCAAGTTATGGTACAAGATGTACTTGATTATTGCGATCATTATGGTATTACCAAAGCACATTTTTTAGGACATTCTATGGGCGGGAAATTGGTAATGTATTTGGCTGCTATTAAACCAAGTATTATAGACAAACTTATTGTTGCAGATATTGCACCAAAGTATTATGCACCACATCATCAAACCATATTAGCCGCTTTAAATGCAGTTGATTTTACTTTAAAACCTACACGAACTGAGGTAGATGAAATATTGTCCAATTATATAAAAGATGCCGGTACAAAACAATTTCTTTTAAAAAACTTGTATTGGTTAGAACCTGGCCAATTGGGTTTTAGATTTAATTTGGAAGTTTTTAATAAAGATCCTGAAGTTATTGGTCAAGCTATTCCAGAAGATACATATTTTGAGGGTGAAACGCTTTTTTTAAGAGGTGACAAATCGGATTATATTTTGGAAGAAGATTTTGAGGATATACACAAACATTTTCCTAAAGCTGTGGTTAAAACCATAGTAAATGCAGGGCATTGGGTACATGCCGAAAATCCAGAAATGTTTTCTAATTTAGTTATAGAATTCCTTACATAAATTAAAAAGGACTCAAGATTTTTCTTGAGTCCTTTTTTATATTGATATTTTTACTTTAAAACCTTCGTTAGATCTTATATTAAAAACGGTTCCATCTTCAAAAATTAAATACTGTCCTTTAACTCCCATTAACTTGCCCGTATAAAGGGGTGTTTTTTCTAAATTTAAAGAACTTACTTTTTTAGGATATTCTAAAACTGGATATTCAAAAACATAAGGAGTGGCAGTTGTAGTTTCAAAATACGGTTTAATTTCGTCTTGTAAAACATCTAAAACTTTTAATCTTTCGGCTTCTAAATCAAAAGCTACAACTTCATTTTTTAGCATTTTTTGCCAAGAGGTTTTATCTGTGTAGTAATTTTTTAAAGCAACCTCAGTTATTCCGGCTAAATATCTATTCGGAACTTCCACAATCGGAATTGCGGCACTAGCACCTTGATCAATCCAACGGGTTGGAGATTGCGATTTTCTAGTTACTCCAACTTTTAAATTACTCGATGTAGCTAAATACACTATATGAGGTTGTAATTGCATTTCTTTTTCATAAGCTAAATCTCGGTCCTCTATCCCTAAATGAGCTTTAGATAATTCGGGTCTCATAATCCAGTCCCCAGCGTTAGGTGATTTATAAAAACAATCGTAACAAAATCCTTGTCTAAATATTTTTTTTGGGAGATGACAGCTTAAACATTCAAATCCGGTATGTTGGATCTGAATTTCTTTATGTAAAATCTGATTTAGATTTATAAAACCATTCTCCAAAACCAAATAATATTGTATGGGTTTCCCTAACTCTGTAGGCATTTTTTTTAAGACTCCTTCGTACGTCATTACACTTATTTTAAAAGTATTTTCACCATTTTAAAGGCGGAATTTTATTAAATTTGATGTTTGCTAAATTACAATTTTGTATCTTAACAGTAAAGAACAAAAATATTATTATTTATAATGGCTATGTCTCTAATAAATTCGATAGTTTCTTGGGTACTTAAAAAACGTATTCATCAAATTGAGTTGTTTTTAAAATATCCTAATGAAGTTCAATCTGAGTTACTTCTTACACTTGTAAGAACCGCTCAGGATACGGTTATTGGAAAAAAATACGATTTTAGATCCATCTCTTCCTATAAAACTTTTACAGAAAGAGTACCTGTGTCTACTTATGAGGAACTTGAACCTTATTTTTCGCGTACGCGTGTAGGCGAGCAAAATGTTTTTTGGAACTCTAACATAAAATATTTTGCAAAATCCAGCGGTACTACTAATGCCAAAAGTAAATTCATTCCGGTTAGTAATGAGGCGCTAGAAGACAATCATTATAAAGCAGGTAAGGATATGTTGTGTTTGTATTTAAACAACAATCCGGATTCACAGTTGTTTACAGGTAAAAGTTTGCGTTTAGGTGGTAGTAAACAATTATACGAAAATAACAATACTTATTTTGGAGACTTATCTGCCATTTTAATAGATAATTTACCTTTTTGGGTAGAATTTAGTTCGACCCCAAGCAATAAAATTTCTTTAATGAGTGAATGGGAAACCAAAATGCAAGCCATAATTAATGAAACAAGAAACGAGAATGTTACAAGTTTTGCTGGTGTTCCATCTTGGATGTTCGTTCTTTTAAATAGATTGTTGGTTGAAACCGGTAAAGAAAACTTATTTGAGATTTGGCCGAATTTAGAAATGTATATGCACGGTGGTGTGGCTTTTGATCCTTATAAAGAACAATACAAAAAATTAATCCCTTCAGATTCATTTAAATATTACGAAATATACAATGCCTCAGAAGGATTTTTTGCATTGCAAGATCAAAACTATTCTAACGAGATGTTATTAATGTTAGATTATGGTATTTTTTACGAGTTTATCCCGATGGATACTTTTGGAACGCTCAACCAGCGTGTAATAACTTTAGATCAAGTAGAATTAAATAAAAATTATGCAATTGTTATTACCACAAATTCGGGATTATGGAGATATTTAGTAGGGGATACGGTTAGATTTACTTCTATTAATCCATATCGAATTAAAGTATCTGGTCGTACCAAGCATCATATTAATGTTTTTGGTGAGGAGTTAATGGTAGAAAATACCGATACCGCAATTGCCAAAACGTGCGAAATTTGTAAAGCTGAGGTTATGGATTATACCGTTGCTCCTATTTTTATGAATGATAAGGAAAAAGGTGCACACGAATGGATTATTGAATTTAGTAAACCGCCGGAGGATGTAGATACATTTAAGCAGGTTTTAGATCAAACGCTTCAAAATTTAAATTCAGATTACGAGGCTAAACGATACAATAATATGACCTTAAATCCTTTGGTTTTAAATGTAGCTAGAGAAAATTTATTTTATGATTGGCTAAAGCAACAAGATAAATTGGGTGGACAAAACAAAATACCTAGATTATCCAATCAAAGAGATTATATAGAACAATTAAAGGCGCTAATATAGGCGTCTTTTTTTATATACTATAGAGACAAAAAAAAAGCCCCACCTAGTGGGACCTTATTTCAAATAACTAGAAGTTATGTTCTTCTTAAATTATTGAGCAGCTTCTTCTGTAGCAACTTCTGGAGTAGCAACTGAATCAGTAGCAACTGCAGCAGAATCTTGAGCTTCTACAACTGTTTCTTCAACAACTTCTACAGCTGTTTCTTCAACTGGAGCTTCTGCGTTAGCATCTTTACAAGATACAACTGCTAAAGTAGCAACGAATGCTAAGCTTAATACAACTTTTTTCATCTTACTAAATTATAAAGGTTAATTATTAATTCGTAGCAAAGATATAAATTTTTTTATTCGTAAATATATTTTTGAATATTTTTTTTAAAATATTTAATCCCTTTGTTTATAAGGGTTTAAAAGCTTTAATTAAGCTTAAATATCCTTAAATTAGAGAAATGGTATCCTAAAAAATACTTAATTTATTTCTGATTAACTATTTTAAGCTCATCAATTAAATTTTTAGCTCCTGCATATTTGTCAATTACAAATAAAACATAGCGAATATCTACCATAATGTTTCTACAAATTGCAGGGTCGTAATATATATCACTCATGGTGCCTTCCCATACACGGTCAAAATTTAAACCAATTAAATTCCCACGTTTATCTAAAGCTGGACTTCCAGAGTTTCCTCCAGTTGTATGGTTCGTTGCAATAAAGTTTACAGGTAATTTTCCTGTTTTATCTGCGTATCTTCCAAAATCTTTTTTGTTATATAACTCAATTAATTTTGCTGGTACGTCAAACTCATAATCGCCTGGTATATATTTTTCCATTTTACCGTCTAAGTAAGATATGTGGCTGTATGTAACTGCATCTTTTGGTTGGTAACCGTTTACTTTACCATAAGTTACACGTAAAGTAGAGTTAGCATCTGGGAAAATACGATCCTCTGGTGTAGAGAATTCTAATATCCCTTTCATATAATCTCTTTGTAACCCTATGTTTTTTAAGTTTAACTCGTTATAAGTAGGTGCCACTTTTTCGTTGTAGCTTTTTGTAACTTCTTTTACAAGTTGGTAAACTTTATCTTTATTTAATCTCTCAATTACAGTTTTAGCATCTGCATTTAATAGTTCTTTTAATTTAGCTGCATTATTAATAACTGTATTCGAGTAAAGATCTTTAGTTAAAGCTACATGATTAGCGTTTACTAAAGAGTTTGGCATAAATTGAGATGGATATTTTTCAACAAAAATTTTAATTAATTGTTCAAAAACTTTTTCATCTACTTCAGCATTAAAATCTTTAAAGAACGCGTCTAAAGTACCAACTAAATTCGCTTTTCTATCAGTAAAAGATTGTTCTCCTCTTACATTATATATTTGCTCTAATTGGTATAATCTAAAAGCTAAACCTAAAGATTCTACATTACGTAAAAAAATTTCAGAATGAATGTCCTTAGCTAACGCATAAGGCTCAATAGCTTTATATGTAGCTTCAAACTCGTTTAAAATAGTTCCGTATTCTGCTTGTTTATTTGCTTTAGTTACATCCTGTGTAAACTCTTTTTCAAATTTTTGTTTGGCTGCTACAGCGTTAGATTGTTTTAATCCTTGAGATTCACCAATCCATTTTTTCCAATAATTTGCAATAGATGCATATTTAGATGCGTACTGTATTTTAATTTGTTGATTTTTACGCATGTAAGAATCTGTTACTTTTAAAGCAGCATCTCTAATCTCAATCTTAATCGGATTTAAAACATTAACTATTTGCTCAACAGCGTAAGACGGTAAATACTCTTGTGTTCTACCAGGATAACCTACAACCATTGTAAAGTCGTTTGGATTTACACCGTTAATGTTAATAGGTAAAAAGTGTTTTGGTTTGTAAGGAACGTTATCTTTAGCGTATTTTGCTGGACGGTTGTTTTTGTCCGCATAAATTCTAAATAAAGAAAAATCGCCTGTATGGCGTGGCCACATCCAGTTGTCTGTATCTGATCCAAATTTACCAATAGATGATGGTGGCGCACCTACTAAACGTACATCTCTAAAAGTTTCTGTAACAAATAATAAGTATTGATTTCCGTCATAAAACGTCTTAATCTTATTTTCTTGCCATTCCTCTTTTTTAAATGTTTTTTCTACCTGAGCTATATTTGCTGAAATTTTTGCTTGTTTTTCAGCTTCAGATTTTAATAGAGATACACCCTCTAATACTTTATTAGTAACATCCTCAATCTTTACTATAAATGTAACTTGTAAGTCCGGATTTACTAATTCATCTTCCATTTTATAAGCCCAAAAACCATCTTGTAGGTAATCGTGCTCTACAGTAGAGTGCATTTGGATTTCTCCATAACCACAGTGGTGATTGGTTAACAATAATCCCTTGTCAGAAATTACCTCAGAGGTACAACCTCCATCAAAATGCGGAACCGCATCTTTTATACTCGAGTTGTTTACGTCATAAATATCCTCTGCAGAAATCTTCATCCCTAAACGTTTCATCTCTTTCTCATTCATTCCCTTTAATAGCGAGGGAACCCACATTCCGCCTTGCTGAGCTAACATAGGTGTAGCTAACAATACGAATAATAATTTTACAAATTTCATAGCGGTATTAACTCTTAAATTGTTTGTTCAGCAAGTTACAATTTTATTTTAAAAATATAAACCCATAAAAAAAGCAGGCCTTAGCCTGCTGTCTCTTCCACATATTCGTGTAAATTTTGTATGATTTTTTTCCATCCTTCCTCAAAACTTGCTCTACTAAAGTCTGGATTATCTTCCGGAAAACTTTCAACTCCTGCGTGTGTTAAAACTAACTTTGTTGAATATTCATTAATATACAAAAGTTCTAACGTTAAAACCGACTCTCCTGGATAATCTGGATACAACCATTTGTACTCCAAAATATGATGCGGAACTACACGTGTAACTACCCAACGGTGCAGGTAATCACAACTTGAAAAATGTATTTGAAATCCCTCTTCTGCCTCAAATTTTGGTACCTCAAAATACCATTGAGCCATCTCTTCAGGATTAGTTAAAGCGCTCCAAAGTTTTTCGATAGATGAATTAATTGTGTCTTCAATTAGTATTGGATCTGCTAGCATAAAATAATTTGTTTATTATTGTCTAAGATAAGAATATTTGTACGATTACAAAATAAATATTTAAATTACGTACTATAAATCCTCAAATCTTATAATTTGTGAACCTTCATTTTTCATTTAAAAACTTCATAATCACATCAATTGTGTTTTTAATCGAAGCCTTTATTGGTCTGTATATTACCGATAACTTTATACGTCCGTATATAGGAGATGTAATCGTAGTATTTTTTGTGTTTTATGCTTTAAAAACCATAATAAATACCACGAACCTAAAGCTCGCAATAACCTCCTTACTCATCGCTTATTTGGTAGAATGGTCTCAACATTTACAATTAATAAGCCGTTTAGGATTACAAAATAAATTATGGGCCAAACTCATTTTAGGCACTTCTTTTTCCTGGACAGACATCTTATGTTATACCGTAGGTTTTTTAATAATATTGTTTATACACCGTAAAAATCTTAAATAATTTTATTTTGGGCATTCCCTCGCTTACTACTCAAAAACTTTAATATTCTTGATAATTACGCGCTCGGTCGGGCTTTACGCACTCGCTGTGGCTCCATTTCATTACGCCACGAGCTCAAACAATGCTGCAATCCCTAATGCGATTAAATCAGGCATCAGGGAAAAGGCATTAAATATCATTAATCAGAGTTTATAAGTCAGAAATTTAATTTAAGTTTTCATATCTCAATACTAAATACTCACATCTTAAATCTTACTACACCAATCAATCATGTATTGGGTGAGTGCTTCCATCGGGATGTTTTTATTTTGGGTGTATTTTTGATATAAAGCTTGGTTAAATGATATAAATTTCGTGAATCCTCTATTTATCATTTGTTTTTCCATTCTGTTACAATATTTTTCTACTTCTACTTTATCATAAAAGTCATGAGCATATAGTGTAAAAAGGCCCCAAGTCATGTATTCATTAAAAATCGAAAATCCGTTAGGATAGCTCTCTGTGCCGGGTACCTCATCATTAACCCAATCGGCTCTATTTTTACCTAAAATATCTTCTAATTGGGTTCTGTAATTTTCAGAAATAGGATTCACAAAATGATGGTCAATCTCGGTAAATAAAATTCTACTTTCAGATAATATGTTATAGGTTTTATTTTGCTTTGCATTAAACTCCGCATTTTTAATAAACATAAATCTGTGGTCAAACCCATTAGCTTCATAATTATTAGCTGCGTGAGCGCCTCCCACAAGTTCAGAAAACACAGCTTTGTAACTACCGTATTCCTTTTTATACTTATTTTGTAACCAATTTTGCATTTGTTCTAACGGGTTTAACTCTAAGTAAGTGTCTACCAATTTTGCGTAATGTTATTTATGGTTTTTATAAAAGGTTCTAAAATCTGATGTTTTGGCAAAATCCTCAAAAAGTTCTTTATGCTCCTCAAACGGATTGTTGTAAAAAGGCCAAGAGAGTTTTTTTATAAATCCTTGATTTACTATTTTATCCTTTTTAAATTCATAGGCGCAAGCGTCCATTTTAATGGTAAAATAGTAGTAGTATGAATTTTTTTCTAAAGGTGTGTGAATGTATTTGTTTAAAGTATCAATTAAAGGGTGATTTGCAAAAGGTTTAAAATGTTGCATCACTTCTTTATAGTATTTAGTTTCCATATCTACCATATTAGAATCTATTTGACCAACTTTAGTTAAAGCAATAGCAATATTTCCTAATTCATGTACCTCCGGTATTTCAGCTATAAATTTCCCTTTGTTTTGTTTAATATACTTTTTAGTGAAGTTTAAGTTTTCCTCTTTCGGATAGCTTTTTTGTGCAAATAATGTAATAGAGCATATAAAACAGGTAAGTATACTTAATCCTATTTTTTTGTAGGTAATAACGTTCATTAAGTTTTTTGGTTTTATTTATACTTGCTAAATTATAAATAAATTCCTACTTAATTTGTCTATTATTTTATATTTCATTCTACAGAATATTACCTATTGTAAAATATTTTATATAATAATCTCCAGGGTAAAGAATATTATATAACTGTAATAAGATGTATTATTTAAGTTCACTTATGTATTTAATTCTAAAGTAAAACTATACATTATTAGCCAACCTATATTTATTGTTTTTAATCGTTTTTCCAAACCATTAAATTGCGATGATGCGGTTTAAAATCATGTTTTCTATAAAGCTCAATAGCACGTTCGTTATGTAATTCTACTTCTAAGTATAAAATTTTTAAATCAATTTCATTGGCGTAATTTTTTGCAAACTCAACCGCAATTTTACCTAAACCTTTTCCCTGAAATGTAGAGTCTATATACAATTCATCTAAAAAAGCAATCATACCACCAAATTCAAACATAAACATATTTGCTAATAGTAAGTATCCTGCAGGTTTTCCTTCGTGTTCTATAATAAAGCATTGACCTAAATTTGGATTTTCTATAAAATACTCAAAATTTCTCTCCGTAACTTCTGTGTTTATTGGATAATTATCTATAGCATAAAAATCCGTCATAAACGTAAGTAGCGTAGGGATGTCTTGTTTGTTTATTTTTCTGAATTCGGTCATGTTACTGTGTAATATAATTCATTATTTTTAATGTAGCATCTTTATTAGATTTTACAAAGTCTCCAGAAATTTTTCCGGTTTGTTTTCTAAAACTTTCGTTTTCGATTAATTGGGTTAAAAGCGTATGTAATTCACTTTCAGAATGAGCAACCAAACACCCTTTTATTTGGGTTAGTGTTACCGCCTCGTCAAACTTTTTATATTTAGGCCCAATTATTACGGGAATTCCAAATGTTGCCGGTTCTAAAATGTTGTGTATTCCTTTTTCGAAGCCGCCACCAACATAAGCTATATCAGCATAACTGTATATTTTGGTTAAAATTCCGATAGTGTCTACAATCATGACTTGGTAGTCCGATAGTTTTTTACCATCCATTTCAGAAAATAATACCAATGATTTTGTGATTTTACTTTTTAGTCGCTCAATTTGTTCTGGTTTAATATTATGAGGAGCAAATAAAAATTTAGCGATTCCCGAGTAATTATTAATGTATTGAGCAAGGTAATCCTCGTCTACCGGCCAAGAACTTCCTATAACTACCAACGTATTTTGTTGTTTAAAATCTTCTACAAACGCTAACGTATTATCACGATCTAAAATTTGTAAAACACGATCAAAACGCGTGTCTCCAGTAACGGTTGTATTACTAAAACCAATAGATTGAATTAGTTTTTCTGAATCTTTATTTTGTAAAAAGAAATGGTTAAACGTTTTTAAAGCCCTTCTGTAAAATCCACCATAAGGTTTAAAAAACACTTGATTTGGTCTAAATATCCCCGAAACTAAATACGTAGGAATGTTACGTTGTTTTAAAGCATTTAAATAATTTGGCCAAAATTCATATTTTATAAAGAACACCAAATCAGGATGTACTAAATTTAAAAATGCATCCACATTTGCTTGGGTATCTAGAGGTAAATAAACCGTCGCATCTGCTAGGTTATTATTCTTTCTTACTTCGTATCCTGATGGAGAAAAAAAGCTTACCACTATTTTATGTTGAGGAAATTGTTTTTTAACAGCTTCTATTACCGGAATTCCTTGTTCGTATTCGCCTAAAGATGCGGCATGAAAC
>CAVBJB010000040.1:0-9965 GCA_963595625.1 Lachnospiraceae bacterium
CTATGGATCAAAACTATTGGGAAACACGATGGCAAAAGCAAGAAACAGGTTGGGATATTGGGTACCCATCCCCTGCTATTACAAAATATATGGACGGAATTGAGGATAAAAATACCGCGATTCTGATTCCTGGTTGTGGAAATGCTTACGAAGCAGAATATTTAGTTCAACAAGGATTCACCAATATTACCTTAATTGATATTGCACCAAAGGCGGTTGAAAATTTAAAACAAAAGTTTGAAAACAATCCCAACATCACCATCTTGTTAGAAGATTTCTTCGAACATAATGGTTCGTATAATTTTGTGATTGAACAAACTTTTTTTAGCGCGATTCCTCCGTTCAGAAGAAAGGAATATGCAGCAAAAATGCACGACATTTTAAAGGAAAACGGACGAATTGTAGCAGTTCTATTCGACAAACAGTTCAATAATCCATTTCCCCCATTTGGAGGTTGCCCTTGTGAATATAAACCCATTTTTGAAAGTCTTTTCGATATCAAAACCATGGAAGAATGTTACAACAGTATTCCTCCACGACAAGGAAGTGAGGTTTTTATAAATCTCACAAAAAAAGAAATGAATGAAAAGAATATTTAAAAACTGGAATTTTATTCGCTTGCTTAGATTAGCCATGGGATTAGCTATTATGTATCAAGGAATTATATCGCGACAATGGATTTTTGTTTTTTTAGGAGGCGTTTTTTCATTACTACCTATAGTAAACATTGGTATTTGTGGTACAAATAGTTGCGACTTGGGTAGAGAAAATAATAAGAAGAATTGTTAAACTACAAATTAAACAAGATAACGCATGAAAGAATTTGTATTAAAACATAAATTAACCCTGTTGGGAATTGGAGTTGGGATGGTAGTTGGCTATTTTTATTCGTTTTCTATTGGTTGCGAATCTGGAAGCTGTGCTATTACATCTAATCCTAAAAACAGTACCCTTTATGGTGGTATGATGGGAGGTTTGTTATTCTCTATTTTTAAAAAAGATAAAGTAAAATAATTATAATTCTATATCCTTTGACTTTTATTAAACCTTTATTTGTGTGTGTTTTAGTATCGTTTTTTCTGTTTTCGTGCAGTAAAAGTGATCGAGTTATTATGGTACAACCTTTTGAAGATTTTGATGACAAATTAGCCAATGAACTTATTGTTGGTCTTAAAAAAATTAAAAAAGATGTTGTTTTGCTGCCGCAGAATAAATTTCACAAAAATACGTTCTACGCTCCTAGAAATAGATATAGAGCCGATTCGATTTTAAAATTTTATGGTCCTACATTTAAGGATGATACTATATTTGTTGGTCTTACGCATAAAGATATAAGTACAACTTTAAATGGTAATAAAGATTGGGGAATAATGGGATTAGCTAAATGCCCCGGAAATGTTTGTGTAACCTCAACATTTAGGGTGGATAAAAAGAAGATTAAAAGTCAGTTTTTTAAGGTTGTTATTCATGAAATAGGCCATACAGAAGGTCTACCGCATTGTAAAAATGAAGGTTGTATTATGATGGATGCTAACGGAAAAAATAAATTAGATAGTAAAACCGATTTTTGTTTGGGTTGTAAAAAACATTTAGAAAAAAGAGGTTGGAATTTACAAGGTAATTATCTATTATAAAATATAAAAAGTCTGGACACTATTTTGTCCAGACTTTTTTATATTGTGAAGTGTTAGTTTGCGTTGCGTTAGGGGGTGAGCGCGTGTTGGAGCTCTTTAAAGTAATGAAATGGAGTTAAAAGCGACTAGCGAACACCCGACAAAATTTTTAATTTTGGAACGCCCAAATGCTATTTATTTCCAGCGTAATTGCTTTTCTATAGCATGAATCATTTTGGTTGCGATGTCTTTTTGAGTGGCACCCTCTATACCCTCGAGTCCTGGGGATGAATTAACTTCTAACAAAAGTGGCCCTTTTTTAGATCGGATAATATCGACTCCCGCAACTTTTAAATTGAAGGTTTTTGCAGCTTTAAGTGCAATTTTTTTCTCTTCAGCAGTTGCTTTAATCGCCTTCCCAGTACCGCCCATATGTATATTTGCTCTAAATTCGCCCGCTGCTGCTGTGCGCTCCATAGTGGCAACCACCTTACCGTCTATAACAAAAAGGCGAAGATCTTTACCGGCTGCTTCTTTAATGAATTCTTGAACTAAGATGTTGGCATTTAAACTTTTAAAGGCGTTTATAACACTCTCAGCTGCCTGATTGGTTTCAGCCAAAACGACACCTTTTCCTTGAGTACCTTCGAGTAATTTTACAATTAGAGGTGCTCCACCAACCATAGCTATTAAATCGCTGGTGTTGAGTGGTGAGTTTGCAAATCCTGTGGTAGGAATCTCTATGTTGTTTTTTAAAAATAACTGTAAAGCAAATAATTTGTCCCGAGATTGTAATATGGATGCCGAATCGTTTAGTGCGAAGACCTTTAAGGCCTCGAACTGTCTGATTATGGAGCAGCCATAATAGGTCATGCTCGGTTTGATGCGTGGAATTATGGCATCGTAGTCTTTTAAAACATAACCATTTCTGTAATGGATTTCAGGTTTATTTGAATCCAGTTTAATGTAACAATCTTTAACGTTTATAAAGTGCATTTCGTGCCCTAATAATTCACCCGCTTCGATGATGCGTTTGTTGCTATAAAGTTCTGGGTTGGAGGCTAATAGTCCAATTTTAAGTTTGCGTTCTTTTGTTTCTCCTGTAAAATAAAATTCGCGTAATTTTTCTGGATTGGGTTGTCCGTGTAGGAACGATTGTTCTGGGTCTACAATGAGTTTACCTACCATGGCTTCGCGCCCTAAAAGCATGCGATATCCCATGGAATCTCTGTTTGTAAGGGTAAGCTCTATTTCCCAATTAAGGCCTGCAAATTCTATTTCTGTAAGAATAACGTATCGCATTTCGCGATCGCCACTGCTACTTTTTACAATTCTTTTATCTATAACTTTAGCTTCGCAACTAAGGGTTATGTGTGGGTTTTATTGAATTGGATTGACATCAAATTTAACCCAAGTTTCGTTAGATTTTTGGAATGGGACTATATTGATTGCGTGGAGTGCAGATGTTTTAGCTCCCGAATCAATTCTTATTTTTATAGTAGGTATGTTAAGTGATGTAATACTACACCACTCTTCACTGCCGACGATGGTTTTTTGAATCACAAATTTTGTTGTATTAGTTGAGCTAATATAAACGTTAATTAGGTACAAATATGATTTGACAAAAAAAAAATCCTGCTATTCAGCAGGATTTTCTATTTTAACTATTTCTATTTCTAATTCGTCAGTTGCTGTGTTTAAATTCATAAGAATTTCATCACCTGCTTGAATTTTAGATGTAATAATCTTTTCGGCTAAAGCATCTTCGATATATTTTTGTATGGCTCTTTTTAAAGGACGCGCACCAAATTGTTTGTCAAAACCTTTTTCGGCAATAAAATCTTTAGCTGAATCTGTTAAACGAAGGGTGTATCCTAGGTCTAAAATACGAGAATAAAGTTTTTGAAGCTCGATATCTATAATTTTATCAATGTCACTACGCTCTAAGGCATTAAATACAACCACATCGTCGATTCTGTTTAGAAACTCTGGAGCAAATGCTTTTTTAAGTGCGTTTTCGATAACTCCTTTTTCAATCTCACCTTGTTGATTTTGTTTTGCAGAGGTTCCAAAACCTACTCCTGTACCAAAATCTTTTAATTGGCGTGCCCCAATGTTAGAGGTCATGATGATGATTGTATTTCTGAAATCCACTTTTCTACCAAGAGAATCTGTTAAATGTCCGTCGTCTAAAACTTGTAATAACATGTTGAAAACGTCTGGATGGGCTTTTTCGATTTCGTCTAAAAGTACAACAGAATATGGTTTGCGTCTGATTTTTTCAGTTAATTGTCCACCTTCTTCGTAACCAACGTAACCTGGAGGCGCTCCTACTAATCTAGAAATTGCAAATTTCTCCATGTACTCACTCATATCAATACGTACTAAAGCATCCTCTGAATCAAATAATTCTTTAGCAATTACTTTAGCAAGCTGTGTTTTACCAACACCTGTTTGACCTAAGAAAATGAAAGAACCAATAGGTTTGTTAGGGTCTTTTAAACCTGCTCTGTTACGTTGGATCGACTTAGCAATTTTTAAAACAGCCTCGTCTTGACCAATTACTTTTCCTTTAATTAAATTAGGAAGTTCTGCTAATTTATTACTTTCTGTTTGAGCAATACGATTAACAGGTACACCTGTCATCATAGAAACCACATCAGCAACATCATCTTCAGTAACTGTAATTCTATTTATTTTAGAATCGTTTTCCCAATTTTCTTGAGCTACGGCTAAACTTTTCTCGATTTTGCGTTCGTCATCTCTTAACTGAGCAGCTTCCTCGAATTTTTGCTTTTTAACCATTTGATCTTTATTATTTCTGATCTCTTCTAAACTTTTTTCTAAGTCTAAAATTTCTTTAGGAACAGAAATATTAATGATGTGTACTCTTGATCCAACCTCATCTAAAGCGTCGATAGCTTTGTCCGGTAGGAAACGGTCAGTCATGTATCTACTAGTTAATTTAACACAAGCCTCTATTGCCTCTGGTGTATAAATTACGTTGTGGTGGTCTTCGTATTTTGCTTTAATATTATTTAAAATAGTTATTGTTTCCTCCACAGTTGTAGGCTCTACAATTACTTTTTGGAAACGTCTTTCTAAAGCTCCATCTTTTTCAATATACTGACGGTATTCATCTAAAGTTGTGGCACCAATACATTGAATTTCACCTCTAGCTAAAGCAGGTTTAAACATGTTAGAGGCATCTAAAGAACCCGTTGCACCACCCGCTCCTACAATAGTATGGATTTCGTCAATGAATAGAATAATGTCGGTATTTTTTTCCAACTCATTCATTACAGCTTTCATGCGCTCTTCAAATTGCCCTCTATATTTAGTACCTGCCACTAAACTTGCTAAATCTAAAGTTACTACACGCTTATTGAAAAGAATTCTAGAAACTTTTTTCTGTACTATTCGTAAAGCTAAACCTTCCGCAATGGCTGATTTACCAACTCCTGGCTCACCAATTAATAGAGGGTTATTTTTTTTACGTCTAGATAAGATTTGAGAAACTCGTTCAATTTCTTTTTCGCGTCCTACTACAGGGTCTAGTTTTCCTTGTTCTGCAAGTTCAGTTAGATCTCTACCAAAATTATCTAATACAGGCGTTTTAGATTTTTTATTAGATTTAGAAGGGTTGTTTTGAGAGAATGGGTTATCTCTTTCCTCGCTATCTGGATCTCCAAATGCATCATTTTTAGGAGAGATAATATCCCCAGAGGTTGCCCCGTCTACATTTAAAGAACTTAGCATATGTTTGGCCTGGTCATAATCTACATTAAAACTATTGTTGAATAAAGTTGTAACCGGGTCTTTATCATTTTTTAAAATACAAAGCAATAAGTGCGCAGATTTAATTTCTTTACTATGAAAGGTTTTAGCCTCTAATAAAGATGTTTTTAAAGCGCGTTCAGCTTGGCGAGTAAGATACATACTTTTTTTATCATTGTTGGATGCGTATGACGTATCTGCAATAATTAAATTTAAGTTTTCTACTCTTTTTCTTAAAGTAATTAGGTCTATATCAAGAGAATTTAGCAATTCAATAGCAGAGCCATTTCCATTACGTAAAATACCTAAAACTAAATGTTCTGTGCCAATAAATTCATGACCCAGACGCAAAGCTTCCTCTTTACTGTAAGTGATTACATTTTTTACGTTTTTTGAAAAATTTTCATCCATCTGAGAAAGATATTAATTAATATGATTAATAAAATATCAAATATTATACCTAAATAAAAAAGGCTGGCTAACCTGCAATATTGGCAGGAATATTTGACCAACGCTAATTGACAAAAAAAATATGATATTTGAAAATAATTTAAACTAATTTTTAAACAAAAAATTACATTTTAGGATGTATTTTTTGTGTTTTTTTATAATTGTTTTGGACTTAAATAAAGTTTTAATCCGTATATTAGCACGTTTTGAAATCGATTATAAATTAATAAAAATATTATGTCTGAAGGAGAAAAGTTAATTCCTATTAACATTGAGGATGAAATGAAATCGTCGTACATTGATTATTCAATGTCCGTGATTGTTTCAAGAGCTTTACCAGATGTTAGAGACGGTTTAAAGCCGGTTCACCGAAGAGTTCTTTTTGGAATGTATGAATTAGGAGTTTTATCTAATAGAGCTCATAAGAAATCTGCAAGAATTGTTGGGGAGGTTCTTGGTAAATACCACCCTCACGGAGATAGTTCTGTATATGACACCATGGTACGTATGGCTCAAGATTGGTCTTTACGTTATACCTTAGTGGATGGACAAGGAAACTTTGGATCTGTGGACGGCGATAGTCCTGCAGCTATGCGTTATACTGAAGCAAGAATGAAAAAAATTGCGGAAGAAATACTAGCTGATTTAGATAAAGAAACTGTAGATTTTCAATTAAACTTTGACGATACTTTAGAGGAACCTAAAGTAATGCCAACAAAAATCCCTAACTTATTAGTTAACGGTGCTTCTGGTATTGCGGTAGGTATGGCTACTAACATGGCACCTCACAATTTAACGGAAGTTGTTGACGGTACATTGGCTTACATTGATAATAATGACATTACTATTGATGAGTTAATGCAATATATTAAAGCTCCTGATTTCCCAACCGGAGGTATTATTTACGGTTACGATGGGGTTAGAGAAGCTTTTAAAACGGGTAGAGGTAGAGTTGTAATGCGTGCCAAAGCTCATTTTGAAGAAGTTGATGGTAAAGAAGCTATTATAGTTACTGAAATTCCTTATCAAGTTAACAAAGCTGAAATGATTAAAAAAACAGCGGATTTGGTTAACGATAAAAAAATTGAGGGAATTTCGACTATTCGTGACGAGTCTGACCGTACAGGTATGCGTATTGTTTACATTTTAAAGCGAGATGCAGTACCTAATATTGTATTGAATATGCTATTTAAGTATACTCAATTACAATCGTCTTTCTCTGTAAATAACATTGCCTTAGTAAATGGTAGACCAGAAACTTTAAATTTAAAAGATTTAATTTATCATTTTGTTGAGCATAGACACGATGTTGTAACACGTAGAGCTCAATTTGAATTAAAGAAAGCGCAAGAACGTGCGCATATTTTAGAAGGTTTAATTATTGCATCTGATAATATTGATGAAGTAATTTCAATAATCCGTTCATCTAAAGATGGAGATCAAGCAAGAGCTCGTTTAATTGAAAGATTTAATTTATCTGAAATACAATCTCGTGCAATTGTTGAGATGCGTTTACGCCAATTAACAGGTCTAGAGCAAGATAAATTACGTGCTGAATATGACGAAATCATGAAGTTAATTAACCATTTAAATGAGTTATTAGCTTCTAAAGAATTACGTATGAACTTAATTAAAGAAGAATTAGTTGAGATACGTGATAAGTACGGAGACAACAGACGTTCTGTAATTGAGTATGCAGGTGGAGATGTTTCAATTGAAGATTTAATTGCAGATGAGCAAGTTGTAATTACAATTTCGCATGCTGGTTACATCAAACGTACGTCTTTATCCGAATATAAAACACAAAATAGAGGAGGAGTAGGACAAAAATCTGCGGGAACAAGAGATCAAGATTTCTTAGAGCATATGTATGTTGCTACCAACCACCAATACATGTTATTCTTTACTCAAAAAGGTAAATGTTTCTGGATGCGTGTGTTCGAAATTCCTGAAGGATCAAAAACATCTAAAGGTAGAGCTATTCAAAACTTAATCAACATAGAAAATGATGATAAAGTAAAAGCCTTTATTTGTACACAAGATCTTAAAGACCAAGATTACATCAATTCTCATTATGTAATTATGGCTACAAAACAAGGTCAAGTTAAGAAAACACCTTTAGAGCAATACTCTCGTCCGCGTTTAAATGGTATTAATGCTATTACTATTAAAGAAGACGATGAATTATTTGCAGCAAAACTTACTAATGGAGAAAGCCACGTTTTAATTGCGTTAAAATCGGGTAAAATGGTACGTTTTGATGAGGCTAAAACACGCCCAATGGGTCGTACAGCATCTGGGGTTCGTGGTATTACATTAGCTACAGAAACTGACGAAGTAATTGGAATGGTATCAGTAGCCGATCTAGAATCTGAAATTTTAGTAGTTTCAGAAAATGGATACGGAAAACGATCTTCATTATCTGTTTACCGCGAAACCAACCGTGGAGGTAAAGGGGTAAAAGCAATGAATGTTACTGACAAAACTGGACAACTAGTTTCTATTGGTGATGTTAAAGATACAGATGATTTAATGATCATTAACCGTTCAGGATTAACCATTCGTTTAAAAGTTTCTGACTTACGTGTAATGGGTAGAAATACTCAAGGGGTTAAGTTGATTAACATCAAAGGAAATGACTCTATTGCTGCAGTTGCAAAAGTTATGAGAGAAGAAGGTGATGAAGATTTAGAACCAGCTTTAGATGAAGATGGAAATCCAATCGTAGTTCCTACAGAACACCAAGAACTTTTAGATTTCCCGGATGAAGAGTTAGAAGAGGAAGTAGAAGAGGAAGACGACATTGTGGAAGATGATGTTGACACTGAAGAATAAAAAAATAAATGAAATTTTTAGTTTATGAAAATTAGATATTCAATTTTAGCTGTAGCCTTATTAATGTCTGCAGCCAATTATGCCCAAAAATCTGAAATAAAAACATTATCTAAACTAGTAGAAAAACAGGCTTTAACTGATAAGGATGTAGATAATTTTATTAAAAATTCGGATGCATTAAGTGCTATGACAGGATTATCTGCAGAGGATCAAGTAGCTGCAGATTATTTTAAAACTGTACAACCTTTAGTTAAAGCATTAGTGGAATACAAGAAAAATCCACAAAATATAGCTGGTATAAAACAATCAATTACAACTGCTAAAGTATCTGAAATTGTAAAGAGTTTAGATGCAATTAAAGAAAACGACTCAACAGCTAAGAAAGAATATTCTGCTAAAGTAAAAGAAACTTTTGCTCAATATGAAACTATAGTTCACCAATTAACTATGGATTCGTATAAAAGCAACAATTTAAAAGATGCTTCATTAGGTTTTGAATCTTTATTTTTAATGAACAAAACAAAATCGGAGTACTTATATAATGCAGCTGTTTTAGCGCACCAAAACTTAGATTATGATAGAGCTGTTTCTTTATACAAAACTTTACTAGATTCTGGTTATACGGGGGAGATGGTAAATTATTTTGCAACTAACATCGCATCGGGTCAAGAGGAATTGTTTGATTCTAAAACGGCACAACAAAACGCTATTGCAAAGAAAATTTATGAAAAACCTCGTGAGGAAAAAGTACCTTCAAAAAGAGGAGATATTTATAAAAATGTTGTTAATATTTTAATTTATCAAAATAAAGCAGAAGAGGCTAAAGGTTTAATGACTGAAGCTAGAAAATTAAATCCAAAAGATACCGATTTAATTTTAGCCGAAGCTAACTTTTATTTTCAGGCAGGTGATAAAGCAAAATATGCACAGTTAGTTCAGGAAGCTATTTCTTTAAAACCTAACGATCCCATTTTATATTATAATTTAGGTGTAGTTTCTGCAGAAGCAAAAGATTTTGATAATGCCTTGAAATATTATAAAAAAGCTATTGAATTAAATCCTCAAGATTACAATTCATACAATAATTTAGGTGTATTATACATTGGTGATGATGCTAGCATTGTAAATGCAATGAATAAGCTTACAATGTCTAAAAAAGATCAAATAGAATATGATAAACTTGCCGCTAAACGCAAACAAAATTTTAGTGCAGCATTACCATAGTTTGAAAAAGCATATCAAATTAAACCATCTGATGATTTAGGAGATCTTATAATTAGAACGTATAGA
>CAVBJB010000041.1:0-9887 GCA_963595625.1 Lachnospiraceae bacterium
CTTCAGAGATACCTCCAGCAACCCCTCCAACGTGGAACGTACGAAGTGTTAACTGTGTACCTGGCTCTCCAATTGATTGTGCAGCAATTACACCTGCAGCATCACCTCTTTGAGCTAATTTGTTAGTAGCTAAGTTACGTCCATAACATTTAACACAGATACCTTTTTTAGCCTCACATGTTAATGGAGAACGAACTTCCATTGTTTCAACTGGAGATTCATTAATAGTCTTAGCAATTGCCTCGTTAATTAATTCACCCTCGTTTACTAAAACTTCACCTGTTAATGGGTTAACTACATCTAATAATGCAACACGACCTAAAACTCTTTCTCCTAAAGACTCAACAACTTCGTCATTTTTCTTAAGTGCAGTAACTTCAATACCTCTTAAAGTACCACAATCTTCAGAGTTTACAATAACGTCTTGAGCAACATCATGTAAACGACGTGTTAAGTATCCAGCATCGGCTGTTTTAAGAGCCGTATCCGCAAGACCTTTACGAGCACCATGGGTAGAGATAAAGTATTCTAAAATCGATAATCCTTCTTTAAAGTTAGATAAAATCGGGTTTTCAATAATTTCACCACCACCTGCAGTAGATTTTTTAGGTTTCGCCATTAATCCACGCATACCTGTTAACTGACGAATCTGCTCTTTAGATCCACGAGCTCCAGAGTCAAGCATCATAAATACCGAGTTGAATCCTTGTTGATCCTCACGGATGTTACGCATTGCAGCCTCTGTTAAAGCAGCATTTGTAGAAGTCCAAATGTCAATTACCTGGTTGTAACGCTCGTTGTTAGTGATAAGTCCCATGTTATAGTTCATAGAAATTACATCAACTTGAGCATTTGCGTCAGCAATTAAAGCTTGTTTTTGTTCAGGAATCTTAATATCACCTAAAGAGAAAGATAAACCTCCTCTAAACGCGTATCCATATCCCATGTTTTTAATATCATCTAAGAACTGAGCCGTTGTAGGAACATCAGTTTTAGCTAAGATATTAGAGATAATATCACGTAACGATTTTTTATTTAAAACCTCATTGATATATCCTGCAGCTTCTGGAACAACTTCGTTGAATAAGATACGTCCAGCTGTTGTAGGAATAATTTTGTATACTAACTCACCATTTTCATTAAAGTCTTTAGCACGAACTTTTACACCCGCGTTAAGATCTAATTTACCTTCGTTGATTGCGATGTGAACCTCTTCAACAGAATAAAAAACTTGACCTTCACCTTTAATTGGATATTCTGGTGTGTTTTTTCTTTCCTTAGTCATATAGTAAAGACCAAGTACCATGTCCTGAGAAGGTACAGTAATTGGAGCACCATTTGCAGGGTTAAGGATATTGTGAGAAGCTAACATTAATAATTGAGCCTCTAAAATAGCCTCTGGTCCTAATGGTAAGTGAACCGCCATCTGGTCACCGTCGAAATCGGCGTTGAACGCAGTACACACTAATGGGTGTAAACGGATTGCTTTACCTTCAATTAACTTAGGTTGGAAAGCCTGAATACCTAAACGGTGTAACGTAGGAGCA
Source organism: Lachnospiraceae bacterium (assembly GCA_963595625.1). Taxonomy (GTDB): domain Bacteria; phylum Bacteroidota; class Bacteroidia; order Flavobacteriales; family Flavobacteriaceae; genus Flavobacterium. The sequence goes on from CAVBJB010000041.1 coordinate 1,548, forward strand.
CGGTTAAGTAATACTGGGTGACCTTTGATTACATTCTCTAAGATATCCCAAACTACTGGCTCTTTTTTGTCAATGATCTTTTTAGCTGACTTAACTGTTTTAACAATACCACGCTCAATTAATTTTCTAATTACGAATGGTTTGTAAAGCTCAGCAGCCATATCTTTTGGTAAACCACACTCATATAACTTTAATTCTGGTCCTACAACAATTACTGAACGAGCAGAATAGTCAACACGTTTACCAAGTAAGTTTTGACGGAAACGTCCTTGTTTACCTTTTAACGAGTCAGATAATGATTTTAATGGTCTATTAGATTCTGTTTTAACAGCAGAAGCTTTTCTAGTGTTATCGAATAATGAATCTACCGCTTCTTGTAACATACGTTTTTCATTACGTAAGATTACTTCAGGAGCTTTAATTTCAACTAAACGTTTTAAACGGTTGTTACGGATGATTACACGACGGTATAAGTCATTTAAATCAGATGTAGCAAAACGTCCACCATCTAACGGAACTAATGGGCGTAATTCTGGTGGAATAACAGAAATTACTTTTAAGATCATCCACTCTGGGCGGTTTTCTCTATTGTTATTAGCTTCGCGGAATGCTTCAACAACTTGTAAACGTTTTAACGCTTCCGTTTTACGTTGTTTTGATGTTTCATTACTAGCAGCATATCTTAAAGAAGCTGATAATGATGGTAAATCAATTCTAGATAATAAATCCATAATACATTCAGCACCCATTTTAGCGATGAATTTGTTTGGATCATTATCATCTAAATATTGATTTTCCATTGGTAATGAATCAACAATATTTAAATATTCTTCTTCAGTTAAGAAATCTAAAGTTTTTAGATTCTCTCCTTCAGCATTTTTAGCTATACCTGGTTGGATTACTACGTAGCGTTCGTAGTATATGATCATATCTAATTTCTTAGAAGGTAATCCTAAGATATATCCAATTTTGTTAGGTAAAGAACGGAAGTACCAAATGTGAGCAATAGGCACCACTAAGTTGATGTGTCCTACACGGTCACGACGAACTTTCTTTTCAGTAACTTCAACACCACAACGGTCACAAACGATCCCTTTGTAGCGAATTCTTTTATATTTACCACAAGCACATTCATAATCTTTTACTGGACCGAAAATTCTTTCACAGAAAAGACCATCGCGCTCAGGCTTATGCGTACGATAATTGATAGTTTCTGGTTTTAAAACCTCACCTCTTGATTCCGCCAAAATTGATTCTGGAGAAGCAAGACCTATCGAAATCTTGTTAAACCTTTTTACGGTATTTTTATCTTTAATTTTACTCATGATAATCGTACTATCGATTGTTAAAATACTTTTTGTAAAAGGGAATCGCACGGTTAGGATTGATTCCCCTATTTGAAAAATTTTTTATTCTTCTAATCTGATGTCTAAACCAAGACCTTTTAATTCATGCATTAATACATTGAAAGATTCTGGTAATCCTGGTTCTGGCATAGTTTCACCTTTAACGATAGCCTCGTAAGTTTTAGCTCTACCAATAACATCATCCGATTTAACAGTCAAGATTTCTCTTAATGTGCTTGATGCTCCATAAGCTTCAAGAGCCCAAACCTCCATCTCTCCAAAACGCTGACCTCCAAATAAGGCTTTACCTCCTAATGGTTGTTGCGTGATTAAAGAGTAAGGACCAATAGAACGAGCGTGCATTTTATCGTCAACCATGTGACCAAGTTTTAACATATAAATTACACCCACAGTTGCTTTTTGGTGGAAACGGTCTCCTGTACCTCCATCATATAAATATGTATGACCAAATCTAGGAACTCCAGCCTCATCAGTTAAAGCATTAATTTGATCTAAAGATGCACCATCAAAAATTGGTGTTGCATATTTACGACCTAATTTTTTACCTGCCCAACCTAAAACTGTTTCGTAAATCTGACCGATATTCATACGAGATGGTACCCCAAGTGGATTTAAAACAATATCAACTGGTGTTCCATCCTCTAGGAATGGCATATCTTCAGCACGTACAATTTTTGCAACAATACCTTTGTTACCGTGACGTCCTGCCATCTTATCCCCTACTCTTAATTTACGTTTTTTAGCAATGTAAACTTTAGCAAGTTTTAATACTCCAGATGGTAATTCGTCTCCTACAGATAAAGTAACTTTTTCTCTTCTTAACTCTCCTCTAAAATCATTTAATCTGATTTTATAATTGTGGATTAAGTCAGTAACCATAGCATTTGTTTCCTCGTCTGTAGTCCACTGTCCTTTTGTTAAGTGCGTAAAATCCTCTACTGCATGTAACATTTTTTGTGTGTATTTTTTTCCTTTTGGCATAATTTCTTCACCAACGTCATTTAATACACCTTGTGATGTTTTACCGTTAACGATAGCAAATAATTTATCTACTAATTCGTCTTTTAATTGGTTAAACTTCACATCGAAACGAGCTTCTAATTCAGCAATTTCTTCCTTGTCTTTAGAACCACGTTTGCGTTTATCTTTATTCGCTTTTTGGAATAATTTTTTATCTAAAACAACCCCTCTTAACGATGGTGTTGCTTTTAAAGATGCATCTTTAACATCTCCGGCTTTATCACCAAAGATTGCACGTAATAATTTTTCCTCAGGCGTTGGATCTGATTCACCTTTAGGTGTAATCTTACCAATTAAGATATCACCAGGCTTAACTTCAGCACCAATACGAATCATTCCGTTTTCATCTAAGTCTTTTGTAGCCTCTTCAGAAATGTTAGGAATGTCATTAGTTAACTCTTCAGGTCCAAGTTTAGTATCACGAACTTCTAAAGTATAATCATCAATATGAATAGATGTAAAGATATCTTCACTTACTACTCTTTCTGAAATTACAATCGCATCCTCAAAGTTGTAACCTTTCCATGGCATGAAGGCCACTTGCATGTTACGTCCTAAAGCTAACTCCCCATTTTGTGTAGCATAACCTTCACATAATACTTGTCCTTTTACAACTGTATCCCCTTTTCTTACGATTGGTTTTAAGTTGATAGAAGTACTCTGGTTCGTTTTACGGAATTTAATTAAGTTGTACGTTTTTTCATCCGTATCAAAACTTACCGCTCTTTCACGCTCAGTTCTTTCGTATCTAATTGTAATTTTAGTAGCGTCAACGTAAATAACCTCACCTGTACCTTCAGCATTAATTAAAACACGAGAGTCAGTAGCTACTTGTTTCTCTAATCCAGTACCCACAATTGGAGCCTCTGGTCTTAATAAAGGAACTGCCTGACGCATCATGTTAGATCCCATTAACGCACGGTTAGCATCATCGTGCTCTAAGAATGGGATTAAAGATGCAGAAATAGATGCAATTTGGTTTGGCGCAACATCCGCATAATCTAATTCTTTTGGATCAATTACAGGGAAATCCGCATCTTGCTTAGCAATTACTTTTTCATCTGTAATAGTTCCGTCCTCTGCTACACCAATATTAGCTTGTGCAATTAATTTACCCTCTTCTTCTTCAGCAGATAAATAAACTGGTGCATTTACAATATCAATTTTACCATCAACAACTTTACGGTATGGAGTTTCAATGAATCCCATATTGTTTACTTTAGAGTAAACAGAAAGTGATGAAATAAGACCAATGTTTGGTCCCTCTGGTGTTTCAATAGGACATAAACGTCCGTAGTGCGTATAATGAACGTCACGTACCTCGAATCCAGCACGCTCTCTAGATAAACCTCCAGGTCCAAGTGCAGATAAACGACGTTTATGTGTAATTTCAGCTAATGGATTAGTTTGATCCATAAACTGAGAAAGCTGGTTTGTACCAAAGAAAGAATTAATTACTGCAGATAATGATTTTGCATTAATTAAGTCAATCGGTGTGAATACCTCGTTGTCACGAACGTTCATACGATCTTTAATAGTACGAGCCATACGAGCTAAACCAACTCCAAATTGTGCAGAAAGTTGTTCACCAACAGTTCTTACACGACGGTTAGATAAGTGGTCGATATCATCAATCTCAGCTTTTGAGTTGATAAGTTCGATTAAGTATTTAACGATAGTGATAATATCCTCTTTCGTTAAAACTTGTTTATCCATCTCGATTTCTAAACCAAGTTTTTTGTTAATTCTATAACGACCTACATCTCCTAAAGAGTAACGTTGATCCGAAAAGAATAATTTATCTATAATGCCTCGAGCAGTTTCTTCATCTGGCGGTTCCGCATTACGTAACTGACGATAAATGTGCTCTACAGCTTCTTTTTCTGAGTTAGTAGGGTCTTTTTGTAATGTATTGTGGATGATAGTGTAATCCGCTTGGTTGTTATCCTCTTTATGTAAAAGAATGGTTTTTACATTTGCATCGATAATTTCCTCTACGTTATCCTTATCTAAAACCGTATCACGATCTAAGATAATTTCATTACGCTCAATAGATACAACCTCTCCTGTATCCTCATCCACGAAGTCCTCATGCCATGTATTTAAAACACGCGCAGCAAGACGACGTCCAATATATTTTTTAAGACCAGTTTTAGATACTTTTACTTCTTCAGCTAAATCGAAGATTTCTAAAATATCCTTATCACGTTCAAAACCGATTGCACGGAATAACGTAGTAACAGGTAATTTTTTCTTTCTATCAATATACGCATACATTACGCTATTGATATCAGTAGCAAACTCAATCCAAGAACCTTTAAAAGGAATTACTCTGGCAGAGTATAATTTTGTTCCATTTGCGTGGAAAGACTGTCCAAAGAAAACACCAGGTGAACGGTGTAATTGAGAAACTACCACACGCTCAGCACCATTAATAACGAATGTACCACTTGGTGTCATGTACGGTATAGAACCTAAGAAAACATCTTGAACAATTGTCTCAAAGTCTTCGTGCTCTGGATCAGTACAATATAACTTTAAACGCGCTTTTAAAATTACACTATAAGTTAAACCTCTTTCAATACATTCTTCAATGGAATAACTTGGTGGGTCAATAAAATAATCTAAAAACTCTAAAACGAATTGGTTTCTAGTATCATTAATTGGAAAGTTCTCCATAAAAGTATTATAAAGACCTTCTTTACCTCTATCTTCAGATTTCGTTTCCAATTGGAAAAAATCTTTAAAAGACTTAATCTGAATATCTAAAAAATCTGGATATGCAGGGATGTTTTTCGTCGAGGCGAAATTTAATCTTTCAGTCTGATTTGCTAACATCAATGGACAAAATTTTGATTAAAAAAAATAATAGGAACGTACAATTTTTTTATACGCAAAAATGGTTTAGGCGCTTGAGATAAATCTCAAGGCCTAAACCTATATTATAAACTAAAGTTTATATTATTTAAGCTCAACTACAGCTCCAGCTTCTTCTAATGATTTTTTAAGACCTTCAGCCTCATCTTTAGAAACACCTTCTTTAACGTTTGATGGAGTTGAATCAACTAAATCTTTAGCTTCTTTTAATCCTAAACCTGTTAATTCTTTAACAGCTTTAACTACTGCTAATTTAGAAGCACCAGCATCTTTTAATACTACTGTGAATTCAGTTTGCTCTTCAGCAGCTGCTTCACCAGCACCACCTGCTACTACTACTGCTGCTGCAGCTGGTTCGATACCATACTCGTCTTTTAATATAGTTGCTAATTCATTAACTTCTTTAACTGTTAAGTTAACTAATTGTTCTGCGAATTGTTTTAAATCTGCCATTTTTTCTATCTTTTAAAATGATTTTGTAAAAATATAATTTATAAAGTGCGTTCTATTATTCAGCAACCTCTTCTCCTTCGAATTGGTTTTTAAGAGCAGAAATAACTCTTTGTGCTGGTGATTGAAGTAATCCAATGATTTCTCCAATAACTTCTTCTTTAGATTTAAGAGATGCTAAGCTATCTAATAAGTTATCTCCTACGTAGATTTCTTCATTGATATAAGCACCTTTTAAAAGTGGTTTATCAGATTTTCCACGGAATGATTTAATTACTTTTGCTGGTGCGTTTGCAATGTCAGCAATCATAATAGCCGTGTTACCTTTTAAAGTTTCTGGTAACTCACCAAAGTTTAATGAAGAACGCTCCATAGCTTTCGCTAATAAAGTGTTTTTTACAACTTCTAATTGGATACCAGCTTTAAAACAAGCTCTTCTTAAGTTTGAAGTAGTATCTGCATTTAGTCCTGAAATATCAGCTAAGTAAACAATGTTTACTCCGTCTAACTGTGCAGTTAAATCTTCAATCGCGATTGATTTCTGTTCTCTAGTCATACTAAAAATTTTTAACTACCAATTATACAGCTTTAGGATCTAAAGCAATAGCAGGACTCATAGTACTTGATATGTGAATAGACTTGATATAAGTACCTTTAGCTGCAGTTGGTTTTAATTTGATTAATGTTTGAATGATTTCGTAAGCGTTTTCTTGGATTTTATCAGCATCGAAAGATACTTTACCAATACCAGCGTGAACGATACCTGTTTTATCAACTTTAAAGTCAATTTTACCAGCTTTCACTTCTTGAACTGCTTTACCTACTTCCATAGTTACAGTTCCTGTTTTAGGGTTTGGCATTAAACCACGAGGTCCTAAAATACGACCTAATGGACCTAATTTACCCATAACAGCTGGCATAGTGATGATAACATCAACATCTGTCCAACCATCTTTAATTTTTTGTAGGTACTCGTCTAATCCAACGTAATCAGCACCCGCTGCTTTAGCTTCAGCTTCTTTATCTGGAGTAACTAACGCTAATACTCTTACATCTTTACCAGTTCCGTGAGGTAATGTTACAACACCTCTTACCATTTGATTCGCTTTACGAGGATCAACTCCTAACTTAACAGCGATATCAACAGACTCATCAAATTTTGCAGAAGCAACTTCTTTAATTAATGCAGATGCATCTTTTAAAGAATATAATTTGTTCTTCTCAATTTTTGAAACAGCCTCTTTTTGCTTTTTTGTTAACTTTGCCATGTCTTAATTCTGTTTACTTTTGAAAAGGAGCATCTCCTGTTACTGTAATTCCCATAGATCTAGCTGTACCAGCTACCATACTCATAGCTTTCTCAATTTCGAAAGCATTTAAATCTGGCATTTTGTCTTCAGCAATAGTTCTAATTTGATCCCAAGAAACGTTTGCTACTTTTTTACGGTTTGGTTGTCCAGAACCTGACTTGATTTTAGCTGCTTCTAATAACTGAATAGCAGCAGGCGGAGTTTTAACAACAAAGTCAAAAGACTTGTCTTTATACACAGTAATTTGTACTGGTAATACTTTGCCAGGTTTATCTTGTGTTCTAGCATTGAATTGCTTACAGAACTCCATGATGTTAACCCCAGCAGCCCCCAAAGCAGGTCCAACCGGTGGCGAAGGATTCGCGGCACCTCCCTTAACTTGTAGTTTAACTACTTTACTAATTTCTTTTGCCATTTTGATTAAAATTTAGCATCTTTCAATTGGAAGCGATTGATGCGATATAATTATTATTATTAATTATTAAACTCTTTCAACCTGAGTAAAACTTAACTCTAATGGTGTTTTTCTTCCGAAAATTACAACCATAACTTCAAGTTTACGTTTTTCTTCGTTGATTTTCTCAATAGTACCTGTAAAACCATTAAAAGGACCATCAGCCACTTTAACGTTTTCACCAATATTAAAAGGAATTGGCATATTTACTTCGTTTACCGAAGCCTCATCAACCATACCTAAAATTCTATTGATTTCAGCTTGTCTTAAAGGAACAGGATCCCCCCCTCTTGTTTCACCTAAAAAACCAATTACACCAGCAATAGATTTTATAATGTGAGGGATTTCTCCAGATAAATTTGCTTCAATAACAACATATCCTGGGAATGAAATTCTGTCTTTAAGAGTTTTCTTACCTTTTTTATCTTCGTGTGGAACCTTCTCAACAGGCACGAGTACTTGTGACACATAATCTTGCATACCTAAACGAGCAATTTCAGTTTCAATAAAGTTTTTAACTTTATTTTCTTGCCCACTTACAGCACGAACTATATACCACTTTTTGACATTATTTTCACTCATATCAAAAATTATGCTTTTATCCAATTAAAGAAGACACCTAAAGCTTTTGCAAAAACAGTATCTACTCCCCAAGTTGCAAGTGCAAACAAAATTGAAAAAATAGCCACTATTATAGTATACTTTTGCACCTCAGCCCATTCCGGCCAAGTTACATTTGTTTTAAGCTCTTCGAATGCTTCTGTTATATAATTAACAACTTTAGTCATATGATACTTATTTTTTTTCGCACGGGTGGAGGGATTCGAACCCCCATCAACGGTTTTGGAGACCGCTATTCTAC
>CAVBJB010000042.1:0-9836 GCA_963595625.1 Lachnospiraceae bacterium
GACTTAATGATTACCATGAAAGATGGATTTGGCTTTGGTTTTGCTCATATCCCATTTAATGGCAAAAATGTTATAGGTCATGGTGGATATTTAGACGGTTTTCAAACATTTGTAGGCTATTATCCTCAAGAAAAATTTTCACACGCGTTTTTATATAATGGAAACAATACAGATTTAAATCAATTAAATACAGATGCACTTTCTATATACTATAGACTTCCATATCGTTTTCCAGAATTAATTGAAGTAGAAATTTCAGAAGAAATAGTAAAGGAATACACGGGAATATATCAAGCCCCAGATATGCCAATGCTAAAAATCACATTAGTAGATGGAGAGCTATTTGCACAATTATCAGGTCAAAATGCGTTTCCATTAACACCTAAATCAAACCACGAATTTACCTTTGATCCTGCACAGGTAAAAATAACATTCGAAAAAGGTAAACTAACTATAAATCAATCGACTGAAGTTTTTGTGTATCAAAAGATTTAAAATCAAAAAAAACAATTAGATATTAAAAAACATATAAAAAAAGAGTAGTTTTAAAGCTATTGTTTTGTTTAATTGATAATTATGATTACTTTTGCACTCCTTTAATTAGGAATGGAATGTTTAATTAAATAATTTTTATTGTGAACAATTTAAGCTACAAAACTGTATCAGCTAATAAAGCAACTGTTCAAAAAGAATGGATTGTAGTTGATGCTGAAGGACATAACTTAGGTCGCTTAGCAACTAAAGTAGCAATGCTTTTAAGAGGTAAGTACAAACCAAGTTATACACCGCACGTTGACTGTGGAGATAATGTAATTATTATCAATGCAGAAAAAATCAACTTAACTGGTAACAAATTAAATGACAAAACTTACGTACGTCACACAGGTTACCCAGGAGGTCAAAGATTTTTAACAGCTAAAGTAATGCAACAAAAAAACCCTGCATTATTAGTAGAGAAAGCTGTAAAAGGAATGTTACCTAAAAACAAATTAGGTGCTCAATTATTCCGTAATTTAAATGTATACGTTGGTGCTGCTCACAAACATGAGGCGCAACAACCAAAAACTGTAAACTTAAACGAGATTAAGTAATGGAAGTAATTCACAAAATCGGTAGAAGAAAAACTGCTGTAGCACGTGTTTATGTTTCTAAAGGAACAGGAAACATTACAGTAAACAAAAAAGAATTCGCAGTATATTTCCCAACTGCAACATTACAATACAAAGTAATGCAACCGTTAGCAATGACTGAGAACGCTGCAAACTTTGATGTTAAAGTTAATGTTTACGGTGGTGGAACAACTGGACAAGCTGAGGCAGTGCGTATGGCAATTGCAAGAGCTATGTGTGAAGTTGATGCTGAGAACAGAGCAATCTTAAAACCAGAAGGTTTATTAACTCGTGACCCTCGTATGGTTGAGCGTAAGAAATTCGGTCAGAAGAAAGCTCGTAAGAGATTCCAATTCTCTAAACGTTAATATTTATTTATTATTAAAAAATCTAAGTTTTTGTTGCTCGCCTGCTGAGGCAGGAGGTAGTTTAGCATCTAAATGGTTAAGACCGAATTATTCCTCGCTACTTTTCCATTGCTAATCATCAAGAACGTAAACTATTCACAAAAATGGCAAACAAAGTAGAAGTTAAAGAATTACTAGAAGCAGGTGTTCATTTTGGACACATGACTAGAAAGTGGAATCCTAACATGGCGCCTTACATCTACATGGAGCGTAATGGAATCCACATTATTAATTTATATAAAACTGCAGCTAAAATCGAAGAAGCTAACGAAGCTTTAAAGAAAATTTCTGCATCTGGTCGTAAAGTTTTATTCGTTGCGACTAAAAAACAAGCGAAAGACATCGTTGCTGAAAAAGCAGCAGCTGTAAACATGCCTTACATCACTGAAAGATGGCCAGGTGGTATGTTAACTAACTTCGTTACTATTCGTAAAGCTATCAAAAAGATGGCATCTATCGATAAAATGAAGAAAGATGGTACTTTCAATACTTTATCTAAAAAAGAACGTTTACAAGTTGACCGTTTAAGAGCTAAGTTAGAGAAAAACTTAGGTTCTATCGCGGATATGACAAGATTACCAGCGGCATTGTTTGTAGTAGACATTAAAGCTGAGCACATCGCAGTAAAAGAAGCTCAAAAATTAAACATTCCTGTTTTTGCAATGGTAGATACTAACTCTGACCCTCGTCAAGTTGATTTCGTTATCCCTGCAAACGACGATGCTTCTAAATCGATCGAAAAAGTTTTATCTTTAGTTACAGGTTCAATTGCTGAAGGTTTAGCTGATAGAAAATCTGAAAAAGATGATCAACCAGCTCCTGCAAAAGAAACTGCTGCAACTCAAGAATAATATCAAAAAAGATAAGTCGTTAGCAGAGTACTTTTTAAGTCCTCTCTAACGGCTTTTTTTAATCAAAATTAGATAACTATTTAAATTTAATATACTATGGCAAATATCACTGCTGCAGACGTAAATAAATTAAGACAAGCTACAGGTGCCGGAATGATGGACTGTAAAAAAGCTTTAGTTGAGGCTGAAGGAGATTTCGATCAAGCGATCAAAATCTTACGCGAAAAAGGTCAAAAAGTTGCTGCTAACCGTTCTGACCGTGAGTCTTCGGAAGGTGCTGCTGTTTCTTTCGTTAATGCTGAAAACACTAAAGGTGTTATTTTAACTTTAAACTGTGAAACTGACTTCGTAGGTAAAAACGAATCTTTCGTTGCTTTAGCTAAAGAATTAGTTGCTAACGCTATCAACTTCTCTTCTAAAGAAGATTTCTTAGCTTCTGCTTACAACGAGTCTATGACTGTTGCTGAAAAATTAATCGAGCAAACAGGAGTTATCGGTGAAAAAATCGAAATCGGTGGTTTCGAAATTTTAGAAGGTGCTTTCGTAGGTTCTTACGTTCACGTTAACAAAATTGCTGCTTTAACTGCAATTTCTGCTCCAGCTAACAACGCTGACGTGTTAACTAAAGACATTTCTATGCAAGTTGCCTCTATGGGTGCTGATACTTTATCTTACAAAGATTTTGATCCAGCATTCGTAGCTTCTGAAACTGCTGCTCGTATCGCTGTTATCGAAAAAGATAACGAAGAGTTGGCTCGTTTAGGAAAAACTTTAAAAAATGTACCTCAATACATTTCTTACTCTCAAATTACTCCTGAAGTTTTAGCACAAGCTGAAGAAGCTGCTAAAGCTGAATTAAAAGCTGAGGGTAAACCAGAGCAAATTTGGGACAAAATTATCCCTGGTAAAATTGCTCGTTTTATCTCTGATAACACTACTTTAGATCAAGAAAAAGCGTTATTAGATCAAAACTTCATCAAAGATGAGTCTAAAAAAGTTGGTGAGTATGTTAAAGGTTTTGGTGTTGAAATCACTGGTTTCAAACGTGTAACTTTAGCATAATCTAAACTTTCACTATATTAAAATCCCAAGCACTTTGCTTGGGATTTTTTTTTATTTTTACCTCATGAACTTAACACGTAAACAAATTGTTTTTGCCATATTAGCTGGAATATTTATTACAAATGCAATTGTAGCAGAGCTAATTGGTGGTAAATTAATACAAATAGGACCATTTATCCTGAGCGTTGGCATTTTACCTTGGCCCATAGTTTTTATCGCTACAGACCTAATTAACGAGTATTTTGGTAAAACAGGAGTAAAAAAACTAACCTACCTAACCACTGCATTAATCATTTACTGTTTTGTAATTTTATTTGGCGCTATGGCCATACCAGCATCAAACATTTCAGCGGTATCAGATATTGCTTTTAAAGAAGTATTTGGACAAAGCATGATGATTATTATAGCAAGTATTATTGCCTTTGTGTTCTCCCAGTTACTAGACGCAAGTTTATTTGAATGGTTCAATAAAAAAACAAACGGAAAAATGATTTGGTTACGCTCCACGGGTTCCACCATAATATCTCAACTTTTCGACAGTTTTATAGTTTCAGGAATAGCCTTTTATCTAACCGGTAAAGTAACATTAGCAACCTACGTAAATATGGCATCCACCGGCTATTTAGCAAAACTAATACTCGCAATCAGCCTAACACCACTTATTTACCTTGGACATTACGGCATTAAAAAATTCATTGATGGAAAATAAAACCCGCTGTTTTTGGTGTAACAATCACCCGTTGTATATTGAATATCATGATACCGAATGGGGGAAACCCGTGTATGATGATGATAAATTGTTCGAAATGCTCCTGCTCGAAACCTTTCAGGCAGGTCTTAGTTGGTTTACAATTCTTCAAAAAAGAGAAAATTTTAGAGCTGCTTTTTCTAACTTTAATTACCAAGAAATTGCAAAATATTCTGAAACTAAAATTGAAGAATTACTACAAAACAACGGAATCATAAAAAACCGATTAAAAATTAAAAGTGCCATAACTAACGCACAACATTTTATAAAAATTCAAAAAGAATTTGGTACATTTTCTAACTACATCTGGGGGTTTACACAAAACAAGGTAATTAACAACACCAACATCACACAACAAAACTACTTTGTAACCACGCCACTTTCCGATCAAATAAGTACAGACCTAAAAAAACGCGGATTCAAGTTTGTAGGTAGTACCACTATTTACGCCTACTTACAAGCTGTAGGAATAGTAAACGATCATACATCAGATTGTTTTTTAAGAAGCAGTAATCGATAGGGCTAAAAATAAAACCATATTCCCGCTTTCGGCTTAATCTTGTTTTACGCTAACGCTACAAACAAGGATATCGCCTCTATCGGGGCTAAACCATAACCATAATGCTACAACTACAACCCCTACAACCTCATCACCAAAACCTATTTATACCTTGGGTTCTAGACCCAGAAGTTACCCAGTATTCTCAAACAAAATTTGTAGAATTTAAAACCGAAAATCAAGCCATACAATGGTTTCAAAATATTTTAAAAGAAACAGATACGCTAAATCTTGGTATTTTTTACAACAATAATTGCGTGGGATATGCAGGTTTAACTTCTATTTCTAAAATCAATCAATCCGCAGAATTTTTTATTTTTATAGGAGATAAAAAGGCATGGGGAAAAGGCATTGCAACACAAGTAACCAAACAAATAGTCGAAATAGGATTTAACGACTACAAACTTAATCGGATCATGTTAACCGTATCCGAACCTAATATTGCAGGATTAAAAGCTTACACAAAGGCAGGATTTGTAACTGAAGGAGTTTTAAGAAATGCTTGTTTTAGAAACGGGAATTTTCATAATAAAATCATTATGTCTATTATAAAATAAAAACCTCGCTGTAGCGAGGTTTTTATTTTTATTTATCATCTGCAGATGGTCCATAAACTCCAGGAACCGGAATATCTAACAATCTCATATAAACCGTTAATTGCCCACGGTGATGAATTAAGTGGTTATTAATAATAAAACGTAAAGCACCCGCTTTTGGCATTTTAGCAATAACATGCTCGCCAGCTTGTAAAGACCAGTCCTCAAAATAAACCGATTCGTCTAAACCTTCAATTAAGGCTTTATTCTCTAAATATCCTTTTTCTAAAACCTCAACTAACTCAGCAACGGTATTTAAAGTTAAAGGTTTATAATCTGTATGAAAATCAAAAACGTTTTTAGTTAAAGCAAAACCAACCCAATTATGTAACTCTACAATATGATTTGTTAGCTGACCAAGCGTCATCGATTTTTCGTGTGGTTTATACGAAAAATCAGCTGAAACTAAATTGTTCAATACTTTTAATGTATTGTTTTTTTCATGATTTAATTCTACTAATAAGGCTTGTTTAATACTCATGAATTTTAATTTTATAAGTTTAAAGATTAAATGTATAAATAAATTATTATCTTTTGTATCCAAATATTACAAACTACCTTTGGCAAATAAACAACACACTAAAAAAATGAATTTTATTAAAAATAACTTATTAGTAAAAATTATTATAGCCATTGCCTTAGGTATGGGAATTGGTCAAGTAATACCTGCCGAGGGCGTGCGCGTATTTTTAACTTTTAACGGTTTATTTAGCGAGTTTTTAAATTTCTTTATTCCTTTAATTATTGTTGGTCTAATTGTACCTGCTATTGGTAATATCGCTACTAGTGCAACCAAATTAGTAGCATATACAGCTTTACTAGCTTATGTTAGCACGTTGTTTGCAGGATTTAGTACGTTTGGAATTAGTATGAGCATTTTCCCGGGTTTGTTAGAAAACCAAACCGCACAAAATATTGCAAACCAAACCGTACATTTAGATCCTTATTTTAAAATATCTATACCACCCATGTTGGATATTATGTCGGCGTTATTCTTTTCTTTTATTTTAGGAATCGGAATCTCTCGTTTTAAAAATTCGACTATCATGGGAGTAATGACTGAGTTTGAAACGGTTGTAAATGGAGTGATTCAAAAGGTAATAATACCGCTTTTACCGCTATTTATTTTCGGGATCTTTTTAAACATGTCCTTTTCTGGGGAGATATTTGTGATTTTAAAAGTATTTGTAAAAATCATCCTTGTAATATTTGCTATGCATATAGGACTTTTATTAATCCAATATTTAATAGCAGGATTTATAAGTAAACGAAATCCATTCATAGCTTTAAAAACTATGTTGCCTGCTTATTTTACGGCTTTGGGTACGCAATCCTCAGCAGCAACAATTCCAGTAACGTTACAGCAAGGTTTAAAATTAGGCTTATCTCCACAAATTATCAATTTAACCATTCCGTTGTGCGCAACGATACATTTAGCCGGTAGTACCATGAAGATTGTAGCTTGTGCCGTAGCATTAATGTTGATACAAGGAATAACTATTGATCCGGTTACTTTTATTGGTTTTATATTTATGTTGGGTGTAGCAATGGTTGCTGCTCCGGGTGTTCCTGGAGGTGCTATTATGGCTGCTATTGGTATTATTGCTAGTATGTTAGGTTTTGATGAGAAAAATCAAGCGTTGATGATTTCTTTATATATTGCTATGGATAGTTTTGGTACTGCTTGTAATGTAACGGGTGATGGCGCTTTGGCTATGATTTTAGATCGATTTTTTGGACAGAAAAAAGAAGTTAATTTATCTTAGCTTGAAAGGCGAACTTTATGTATAGCCCTGATAGAGCCGGTATCCTTTTTTGTAGTTTACGAAAAAAAAGATTGAGGCGAAAGCAGGATGAAAATGTACCTAGAGAATTTGGAGTTTACGCTCCTAATTAATAGATAAATAAAAATCCCGATACTATTACGTATCGGGATTTTATTATTTTTGAAGATAAGCTAAAAAAATGTTTCGGTCTATTTCACGACAACCTAAAGAGGCTAAGTGGTCGTTGTAGACTTGACAGTCTAAAAGCTCGTATTTCTTTTTTTCTAGTTCTTTAGCTAAGCTTATAAAGGCAAATTTACTTGCATTTGGAACTTTAGAGAACATACTCTCACCACAGAAAATGTGTCCTAGATCTACTCCATAAAGTCCACCTACTAGTTCACCATCTTGCCAAACCTCAACAGATGTTGCCATGCCAATTTCGTGTAGGTTACAATAAGCTTCAATCATCTCGTCAGTAATCCAAGTTCCTTTTTGTCCAGATCTTTTAACTGTTTTACAATTTTCTAAAACTTGCCTAAAACAAGTATTATAGGTTAGTGTAAATTTGTTTTGATTGAAAACGTTACGCATGCTTTTAGAAATTTTAATCTCCGGAAAAAAAAGTACCATGCGCTTGTTTGGCGACCACCATGTGATGGGCTCACCGTCCTCGTACCAAGGAAAAATCCCACTATGATAAGCTAATTTAAGTCTGTCTACACTTAAATCACCACCAAACGCAACAATACCTGTAGCGTGTACATGTGTAAGTGGTGGAAATGCTAATGCTTTGGTAAGATATTTCATAGTTCTATGGGGAAAAAAAACACCAAGTTTTTATGTTATAACTCAGTGTTTTAAAATTTATTTTATTTTGATATTAAAATGGTAAATCGTCATTATCACCCTCGTCAAAAGAACCTTTATATGGCTCAAAACTGTCTTTTTGTGGTGCTTGGTTACCGTAGTTTTGAGACGTAAATTCTCTTGGAGGAGTAAATGAATTTTGGCTCATTTGGTTACCAGCCATTGGATCTTGTCCTTGTGGCTGTCCGTAGGCTTGTTGTTGATTTTTCTCGATTCTCCAACCTTGAATAGAGTTAAAATATTTTGTTTCACCTTGAGGATTAACCCACTCTCTACCTC
This sequence comes from Lachnospiraceae bacterium, assembly GCA_963595625.1. Taxonomy (GTDB): domain Bacteria; phylum Bacteroidota; class Bacteroidia; order Flavobacteriales; family Flavobacteriaceae; genus Flavobacterium. Next base: position 8,248 of record CAVBJB010000042.1, read on the forward strand.
TTAAATTAATTGAAACTCTTACGGGCTCTGCAATTTGAAAGTTATCTAACAAAGCACATTTGTCTTGTGTAAATTCAATTAATATGTGTTGAGGGTATTGTTCCTCTGTTGTAACAACTAGTTCTCTTTTAGAGAAGGTAGGTGTTACAAATTGTTGTTGACCTATAAATTTAATTCGTCCTGTAACTTCCATTATAAATTATTTATTGCTAATAAAGTTTTCCATGCGTTCGTAACTTCACTTTTATCAAGAAAAGATTTGGCTAATGCAAAGATTTGGTCTTTATTATGAGTATTTATTAAATCTTGTATCTCTTTGTTCTGTGTTATAAACACCTCAATTTCAATTAAATCAGGTAACTTTTCAACATTCCCTAACTTACCTAAATCATTGCCTGTAAAGATACTATTTTTTTTAATAAAATCAGGTATTGCATCTACACCAATTCCAAGAGTTGTTAAAGGTTTTTCGACCTCAAAAAGTCCATCTTTGGCTCTCGAATACCAATTGCCTCCCATACGGGCAACTAAATCAATTTTTATTGGATCTATGGTTCCATTTGCGTCTAAAATAGATTCCGAAATATGCATTTTTTTAATTTCACAAATAACTAAATTACCTGCACCACCGTTATCACCTAAAGCAATTACCTCGTTAACCACACACTCAAATTGCACGGGAGATTCTTGTACTCTAAAGGGTTTTACAACCTCTGAGGGTAACATGGTAAGCCCAGCTTTAATAAACTCATTTACACCTAATTCGTACTCTGTACTAGCTAACGATTGTTGCTCTACTATATTATAGTTTACAATGTTAATTACAACCTCTTTCGTAGTTAAAACATTTTCTAAGGTATGTTTAGTTGTATTATTTCTGACTCTGCGAGCTGGTGAAAAAACTAAAATAGGTGGATTAGAACTAAATATATTAAAGAAGCTAAATGGAGAAACATTGGGATTACCCTCTACATCCATTGTACTCGCTAAAGCAATAGGTCTTGGGCCAATGGCCCCTTGCAAATAAGTCTGTAATTGTTGTGGTGTAACATCATTTGGTGTTATTGTGATCATAATTTTGCTTTTAAATTGGTTTTCAATATTAACTAACAATATTTTATTTGCAAAGAGTTTTGTGTACTTTTAAAAGATAAATTAAAACATTAATGAAATATATAAAACCAAGTTCCCAAATTGTACGCTGGATATTGTTTATCCTCGGTTTATTGTTTGTGACTTTAATATTATGGAATACCTATTTATTTATTCAAAATTTTAAAAAAGAGGAACGAAATAAAATGGAACTTTGGGTTAAAGCAGTAGAGACTATTAGTAACACGGATATCGCTGACGATGTAGATATTACCTTACCTCTAAAAATTGTTTCCCAAAACGAGACCATCCCAAGTATACAAGTTAATGCTAAGGACAGTATAATTAATACTCATAATTTACCAAAGGATATAGAAAATAAACCGGAGAAATTAAAAGAATATTTAAAGAATCTTAAACTTTTAAATGATCCTATTATCATGAACGCCGGTGAAAATCAAACGTATATTTATTTTGGTAATTCGAGCATTTTGAAC
>CAVBJB010000043.1:0-9768 GCA_963595625.1 Lachnospiraceae bacterium
ACCTATAATAACCCATAGACAAATATTTATGACAGACTTTTTATCCTCAATTTTATTATAAAATCGAAAAAAAGTGGTTTCCATACCAAAAGACAAGATTACATTTAAAAACATAATCCACGAGAAAATTAAACTGTAGCTTCCATATGAATTATCAGGCATCCAATTGATATAAAACCGGACCATTAAGAAACCTATAATTTTAGGAAAAACTGCAGCCAAACCATAAATCAAGGTTTGTGAAAAAAGCTTTTTATATAAACTCAAAACAAATAAATTTTATGTAAATGTAAGGAAGGTAGTAAAATAAAAAAAGAGCTAACAAAAGTTAGCTCTTTTTTTATTTTATGTAAAGAGAAAATTATCCGTTTAAAGCTTCAGCACCACCAACAATCTCTAAGATTTCATTAGTAATAGCTGCTTGACGCGCTTTGTTATACGTTAATTTTAATTGATCTCTTAAGTCTTTAGCATTATCAGTAGCTTTGTGCATCGCAGTCATACGAGCTCCGTGCTCCGAAGCATAAGAATCTCTAATAGCTTTGTATACTTGTGTCTTTAAAGATTTAGGTATTAAAGTATATACAATCTCTTCTTTAGAAGGCTCATAGATATAATCAGAATCAGCAACATTTGCTTCAGACACCTCAATAGGTGCAAGAGGTAAAAATTGTTCTTCAACTACAACTTGAGTAGCAGCATTTTTAAATTGATTATAAACTAAAACAATTTTATCATACTGACCATCTAAGAACATATTAGTTAAAGACTCAGCAATTTCTGCAACATTATCAAAAGTAAGATCATCAAAGATATCACTTCTGTTAGCTACAACATACTCAGTTTTTAATAATGATTCATAAGCTTTTTTACCAATAGCAAAGATTCCAACATTATCAGGGTTGTAACGAGAAGAAATATTTTTAACTTGTTTTAAAACATTAGAGTTAAAAGCTCCACATAAACCTCTGTTAGAAGCAATAGCTACAATTAATACTTTATTTACTTCACGTTGTTCAGCAAATTTACCAGCAGCATCTCCCTCAAGAGAACCACTTAAGTTTTGTATTAATTCAGTAAGTTTTTCGGCATAAGGGCGCATCGCAGTAATAGCATCTTGAGCTCTTTTTAATTTAGCAGCAGATACCATTTTCATCGCAGATGTAATTTGCATCGTAGATGAAACTGAACTAATTCTATTACGTATTTCCTTTAAGTTTGCCATTTTATAAGTTGTAATTTAGGAGTAGGAGTTAGGAGTTAACCAACTCCTATCCCTAGATTAATTAATATTTTGATGCGATTTCTTTAGCAGCCTTATCTAATACAGCAGTTAATTCGTCTGTGTATTTACCAGCTTTTAAAGCATTTAAAGTATCTTTATGCTTAGCGTTTAAGTATTCGATATAATCTTTCTCAAATTCTTTAACTTTTTCAACAGGTACGTTTCTTAATAAGTTTTTAGTACCAGCATAGATAATTGCAATTTGATCTTCAACAGAGTAAGGATTATTTACTGCTTGTTTTAAGATTTCAACGTTACGTTTACCTTTTTCAATTACATTTAAAGTAGCAGCATCTAAATCAGAACCAAATTTAGCGAAAGCTTCTAACTCACGGTATTGTGCTTGGTCTAATTTTAAAGTACCAGATACTTTTTTCATTGATTTAATTTGAGCGTTACCTCCAACACGAGATACAGAAATACCAACGTTAATAGCAGGACGTACACCCGAGTTGAATAAATCAGACTCTAAGAAAATTTGTCCGTCAGTAATAGAAATTACGTTTGTTGGGATATATGCAGAAACGTCACCAGCTTGAGTTTCGATAATTGGTAAAGCAGTTAAAGAACCACCACCTTTTACGATTCCTTTAATAGATTCTGGTAAGTCATTCATGTTTTTAGCAATCTCATCATCAGCGATGATTTTTGCAGCACGCTCTAATAAACGAGAGTGAAGGTAGAAAACGTCTCCAGGGTAAGCCTCACGTCCTGGTGGTCTTCTTAAAATTAATGACATCTCACGGTAAGCCACAGCTTGTTTAGATAAATCATCATAAACAATTAAAGCTGGACGACCAGAGTCACGGAAGTACTCACCAATTGCAGCACCCGCCATAGGAGCGTAAACTTGCATTGGAGCAGGATCAGAAGCGTTAGCAGCAACAATAATTGTATAAGCCATTGCACCTTTTTCCTCTAAAGTTTTAGCAATATTAGCTACTGTAGATGCTTTTTGCCCAACAGCAACATAGATACAGAATACTGGTTTACCAGCATCGTAAAATTCTTTTTGATTTAAGATAGTATCAATACAAACCGTAGTTTTACCTGTTTGACGGTCACCAATTACTAACTCACGTTGACCACGACCTACTGGGATCATAGCATCGATAGACTTAATACCAGTTTGCATTGGTTCAGTTACTGGTTGACGGAAGATAACCCCTGGAGCTTTACGCTCTAATGGCATATCATATAAGTCACCACCGATTGGACCTTTACCATCGATTGGTTGACCTAAAGTGTTAACTACACGTCCAACCATTTGTTCACCTACTTTTAAAGAGGCAATTCTGTTTAATCTTTTAACAGTAGAACCTTCTTTAATACCTGTAGACGGACCTAATAATACCACACCTACATTATCTTCTTCAAGGTTCAATACAATAGCTTCAAGCCCATTGTCGAATTGTACTAACTCACCATATTGTGCGTTTGATAATCCGTAAACACGAGCGATACCGTCACCTACTTGAAGAACTGTTCCCACTTCTTCTAAAGTAGCACCTGATTCAAAACCAGATAATTGTTTCTTTAATATTGCTGAAATTTCAGCTGGTTTAATTTCGGCCATTTTTTAATTTATAATTTAAACACTTTGCAGTGTGGTAAATATTAATTACTAAATTCTCTTTTTAAACGTTGCATTTTGTTTTGTACAGAGGCATTAAATTGCTGATCTCCGATACGTAAAATAAAACCACCAATGATAGATGGGTCTACAACATTTACAATAGAAATATTTTTATCAGATATTTCTTTTATTTTGTTTAATACTTTTACCTCTAGTTCTTTTGACATTGGTATAGCTGTAGTTACAGTAGCAACTTGAATACCACGAGATTCATCATACAAATCTTTATATTTTTTAGCAATATCTGCTAAAATTTCAAATCTTTGATTAGATGTTAACAATTGGAATAACCCTTTAGTAGCAGAAGTCGCAGTAGCGAAAATTTCGTTTAAAGCATTTTCTTTAACTTGAGCTTTAATTACTGGATTTTGTAAAAAAGTAGCTAATTCAGCATTTTCTTTTACTACTTCAGCAATTTGTTCCATATCTCTATTTACGTCAGAGGCATTATTGTTTGCATTAGCAATGTCTAAAACTGCTTGTGCATATCTAATTGCTGCTCTTGCCATAAAAGATTAGTTTAATTTTATGTCAGCTAACATGTTCTCAACTAATTTTTCTTGAGAATCTTTGTTAGATAATTCATTTTTTAAAACTGTCTCAGCGATCTCTAAAGATAAAGTAGAAACGTGAGATTTAATTTCTGCCATAGCAGCATTTTTCTCAGCTTCGATAACAACTTTAGCTTGATTGATTAAAGCTTCACCTTGAGTTTGTGCCTCTTGTTTAGCTTCAGCAATCATTCTTTCTTTAATGTCACGAGCTTCTTTTAACATAGAATCTCTTTCAGCACGAGCCTCATTTAATAAACGCTCGTTATCTACTTTTAAGTTAAGCATATCTTTGCGTGCTTTTTCAGCAGAGTCTAAAGCATCTTGAATACCTTTTTCTCTAGCTTCTAAAGCTTCAACGATTGGCTTCCAAGCAAATTTACCTAAAACGAAAATAACAATTAGTAGAATAATAGCTTGCCAGAAAAACAAACCGTATGAAAAATCGTTGATTAACTTTTCCATTTATATCAGATTTTATACTTAATAACTTATTATTTCTTTGTTTAATTTAATAACATCTGTAGCCAACCGCTACAGATGTTATTATTTTCCTATAGAGATTATTTACCTAAGATTAAAGCACCGAATGCTAAACCTTCTAATAATGCTCCAATGATGATCATTGCAGTTTGGATTTTACCTGCTGCTTCTGGTTGACGAGCGATAGCGTCCATCGCAGATGAACCAATTTTACCTAAACCGTAACCTGCACCAACAACGATCACACCTGCACCAACTAATACTGGAATTGTCATAATAATTGAATTATATATAATTAAACAAAATTTTTATTTGAAACTAAAATTTATTAATGATGATCGTGGTGATCATGCTCTTCAACTGCTTGTCCGATAAACAGAGAAGTTAACATTGTAAAGATAAACGCTTGTAAGAAAGCTACTAAAATCTCTAAGAATGTTAAGAAAGTAGTTAATAAGAAAGAAATTCCTACTGCACCACCTGTAGATAAAGCTCCTTTCATTAAGAACGCTACTGAAACTAATCCCATTACTACCGAGTGACCTGCTGTTAAGTTAGCAAATAAACGAATCATTAATGAGAAAGGTTTAGTAAACATACCTAAAACCTCGATTGGAGCTAAAACAAACTTCATTGGAACTGGTACTCCTGGCATCCAGAAAATGTGTTTCCAATAATCTTTATTTCCGTTTAAGTTCGTAATGAAGAACGTAAATAACGCTAAACATAACGTAACTGAAATATTACCTGTAACATTTAACCCTAGTGGAGTTAAACCTAGAAGGTTTAATAAAAAGATTAAAAAGAATACTGATAATAAATACGGCATGAATTTTTTGTATTTATTCTCTCCAATATTTGGAACTGCCATTTCATCTCTTACATATAACACTAAAGGTTCTAATACACGAGCAAAACCTTTTGGTAAATTATTTGGAGATGTTTTATATGTTTTAGCTAAAGCTGTAAATCCTAAAAATAATAAGAAAGCTGCTAATAATAAACCAACTACATTTTTTGTAATAGAAAAATCTAAAGGTTTTTCGTTAGTTGCATGATGGTTTTCATCATATTTAATAGCATCTGCTACAACATCCGTGTCCACTTTGTAGATTTTACCGTGATAAAGCGCATATTTTTGCCCATCTTTTTCTACTACTTTGTTTCCATAATCAAATTCTGACGATGAAAAAACTTTTAAACCATTATCAAATAAGATAACTGGTAGAGGGAAACCAAAGTGTTCATGTGTTTTACTATCATGAAAGAAAGTATAGTAATAATCATCTTTTAAGTGATGATCAATTGCTTCCTTAACATCTTCTGGTTTTTGATCATTAGACTCTGATACTTGCCCATGCTCTACATGTGCCTCGACATGTTCTTGAACTACATTTACGCTATCTGCTACTGGGTTAGCCAACATTACTGTTGACATTAAACCTACAAAAACAGACATAATAAATTTTACTGGTTTTCTTGTAATTACCATACCTTATTAAATATCTTAACTTTTACGGTCGTTTAAAATTTGCGCAAAGGTACGTTTTTTATTCTATAAAACATACTTCGTGCGCTCTTTTTTATTATATTTATTTAATCTTCTGATTTATACGTAACATTGTTTAATATTTCTGAGCTTTGAAACAGTTCTAAACTCATAAAAACAAAAAACAATAAAATAATATTTACTTTCTCGCCCATATGTACGTTCCCTTCAGTACTCAATACATCTTGGAAAATAGTGTAACATAAAATGGTTTTAAAAGTTGAAAGTCCTAAATAAATGAACCCTAAATATTGATTGTTTTTTTTAGACAGCAAATATAAGACTGAAATTATTATAAATGAAGTAATTATAAAGAATAAATTAACAGAGCATAAATTATATACAAAAGATGGTGTTAAACCGCTAAGTGTTAAAATTTTAAAAATAAAAAAATGGATCCCTATAAACACAGAGGCCCATTTAAAAAAACGTAATATCATGATTTTGGCATTTTGCATTTGTCGGTTTTTAATATATTTTTAAAAAACGATGCAAAATTACCTTTTTATTTTAACATGAAGAAGTATTTTAACTCTTAGTATATAAGAGTGTTTATTTTTTATTTGAAATATAGATAACTTGCTTGATTACGGAATATATACTTATGAAAATTCCTAATAAAGTAATCCACTTTTCATAGGTAGGTTCACCCCTAAAATAAGATGAATCAACCCATTTTCCAATAGAGTTAAAAACTACAATTGTTACTGCTAACTGCGCAGGTATTCCTACAAAGCCAAGCCATTTATTATTATTTTTTTTACTCAAGATACAGGTATTAAATCTCCAATCATTTCACAAGTTGCGTTAAAACTTGCGCCCGACTCAACAATTAATTGACTCATCTGCAAATGTCCTGTTATGGTAGCTGTAGAGCGAATAGCTATTTGTTGTTGTACTAAAACATTACCTTCAAACGTACCTTCTACATCCAAATTAGCACATTTAATATCTCCAATAATTTTACCTTGCGGACCAATTACTAACTTACCATTACAGGTTAAATTTCCAATTAAAATTCCATCTAATCTAAAATCAGCTTCAGAAAAAACATCACCGTTAATTTCAGTGGCTTGTACAATTCGGTTGGTTTTACCTAAATTGTCTGTTGGGTTTTTAGTTGATTTGTTTGAAAACATAATATATTTAATTTGAGGCTACATATTGATCGATATTTTTATGGGTTTGTATTACAATATAATTATGTGTGGAGATTGGCGTCCCTTTTTGTTTTATTTTATAACCTTTTACATCTTGTAATAAAGAATTAACAGCTAAAGCTGTTTCTTTAGACAAGAACCCATGTATCACTAATAACGATTTGTCTTTAGTATACATATCTACAGAGACTTTTAAATTATTGTTATGAGACTCTGCTATATACTTGTTAATTTTTGTTTCTAAATCCTTTTGGCTTGCAATTGTTTCTTTACTTAAATCATAATACAACTTCCAACTTGTGGTTTCTGTATCGTTAAGTTTCATATTTTCTAGAGTAGGAATATCCTTTTCTAAAATTCGCTTAGCTTCTATTCCCTCATTTGTTAACGGATATAATTTAAAGATATTTTGCAACGCCTCTTTATAAGCTAAAACACCTTCTGTTCTAGCTAAAATACGTGCTTTTAGTAGTTCAAATTTTTCAATAACGTCGCTACCTGCATAAACATCAATCATGTCATTAACTTTAGTTAAAGTCTCAACGTAATTACCTGCTTGGTATTCTTGGTAAAGTTTTTTAAATGCCATTTCTGGACTGTCTGATAAATCAAGAACTTCTCCAGATAAAAGTTTAGCGTAATGTGTATTAGGGAATTCTTTTATGATATTAGCTTTTAATGCAAGAGCTTTATCTGAGTTTAACTTTTGATATAATTTATATAAATTGTATTTAGCAGGTAAAATCAACCTTTGTTCCGGATTAAGAGTCAATAAACGCTCTAATCGATCTGCTGCTAATTGATATTCACTAAACTTTTCATCGTAAATAAATCCTAATTCATATAATGCTGCTCGTCTATCTTTACCTAAATTTTCTATTTCAACTTCATCTGTCGGTAATTGTGAAATGTAAAATTCAGTACTGTATTTTGGATTTGTTAAATCAATTAAGTCCTCATCGGATTTTATTTTTGCTTTACTCTCTGCAATTGTTTCTTCAGCATTTAAATCAGTTTCTGAACTTATATTTGAATCTGAACTCCAGCGCCAATTATCTTTTAATTCTCTTTTACCCCATGTCTTTTCAAACAGCAATTTTCCTTGCTGAACGGAAGCTGGAACATAAAAGTAAAAAACACTATTAACATTCGACGTACCTGAATTATTAGTATTTGTGTTTGTAGGTTCCTGAACTGCAATTCCATTAGGTCTACCACTTTTAGAAATACCACTTGTAGGATTTATAACTTCCGTTTGTGCTAAATTTTTAGGAGCCCCTTTAGTTAAAGATCCGCTTGGATTCATTTGATTTTGACTGTTTGCATTAGCAATAGCCGCTTTTTTCTCTATTTCTATTGCTTTTTTTGCAGCTGCTATATCATCGGCTTTAATTTTATCTATATATGTTTGATAATATTTTTCTTTATCCTTTTGTGAAAGAGCCGTTACATAATATATACTATCTGCTTTTGCAATCAAACCTTCATACTTTATAACATCATCTAGATTTTTGCGTTTACGTTGAAGGTGATAAAACTCTTTAGATTTGTTATTTAAAAGCACAAGAGTGGAGTCATAATATTTACCTGACGAAACAAATTTTCTTTCATCAAATTTTAATTGCGCCAAATTTCTATAGTTAGAGGCTTCTAAATAACGATCTGATTTTTTGTTTTTTAAAGAAGCGTTGTAGTATTTAATCGCTTTATCGTGTTGATTGTAAGTGTCATATAACACTCCAACCTCATGATTCAACACATCTAAGAATGGGCGGTTTTCTCTATCTTTTAAAAGGTTACGATACTTTTCCATAAAGGCTAAAGAATCTCCTTTTTTATAATCAAAAAGTCTAGCTTGTTGTGCATGCGCTTGCATAACATACATTCTAGGTGACTTTCTATTCATGTCAATCACTTCTTGAAAATAGTAAAATGCACTATCTTTTTGATTGATTTTATTGTGAAGTTGCCCTAAAATAAAATTGTAACGCGCTTGTTTTTCGTGTATTTTAGTTTGATTTTTAGCTTTAGTTAGATGGATTATTGTAGAATCAATAACATTTAAGTTATAATAAGCCTGAGCCATTACAGAGTGTGCATCTGCAACTACTTCTTTTTTAAAATTTTTATCCTCAGTAGTAAATAACTCTTTTAAGTTGTCTATAGCTGTTTCGTTACTTTCGAGTCTAATGTTAGCCTTTTCTTTCCAAACTTTAACTTCGCTAATGGTACTAGATTTAGGATATTTATACAATACATAATTAAAAGCCTCTATTGCAGGTAAAAATCTACCATCGTAGTAACGAGCTTTACCCAAAAGTAAATACGCCTCGTCTATTTGAGAGTTTTTTTCTTCACCCCCTATATACATAGAATGTTTTTGAATCGCTTTTGTAGCCTTAGTCTCAGCTCTTACAAAATTTTCATTTTTGGTTTGACCGGGCATCATGGTATTCTCCATATTTTGAACACGCTCAATAGGTAAAACATTCCAAAAATCATCCTGAAAACCACTAAACAGATCTTTTTCTCCTTTATCAAAAGCTTCTTGACCGTTAAAAAGGACATTATACTCCGTGTTAACAGAATGAAATTTTCTATTAACAAAAGAGTCTTTTTTGGTAGAACAAGCAACAATTATAATTGCTAATCCAGAGATTATTAACGGTTTATGCGTGATTTTTTTCACAGGTGGTAAATTTAAAACTTAGGTATTGGATTAGTTAAAAGGTTGTAATTTGTAAAAATAACTTAAAAATATTTACAAAAATTATTTTCATTTAAAAATAAAAAAAATCCTCAACAATAATAAATATAAGTTCAACATAATAACTCTATAAATTTTCTTTAAATCATAATTTAAAAAGTATTATGAATAAAATATTTTAATAAGTACCTTATACCTAAACAATTAAAACATATGGTAATGAATGGATTAAAGCCTAATATGAAATTATAATTATAAATAAACTTGTATATAAATTAAGAAATTAAAAGTAATTGATTTTTAAAATACTAAAACGCAAGGATCTATGTTAAATAAATAAATTACTAAATATGATTTTTTTCATAAACTAATAAATAACTATTTGTAAATTTGTAGC
>CAVBJB010000044.1:0-7682 GCA_963595625.1 Lachnospiraceae bacterium
CCCTACCAAAACTGTTACAGTTCGTTCGTTCTATATGGACGAGACAGAAATTACCAATAGTGAGTATCGTCAGTTTGTTGAATGGGTAAAAGACTCAATCATTAGAACAAAATTAGCTGCTAAGGCTGAGGAAAATGGTGCTACTGGTGGTGCATCAGGAAAAGGCGGGTCTATTGCTGATTATGCATTCTTAGATCGTGATGAATCTAAAATGTCTGCGTACGATAAATACATGTACGAGAATTACTACAGCGTATCGGAGGATGAATTTGCTGGACGTCGTTTAAACCGTAAGGTTAAATTACATAACGATCCTCAAAAATATCCAGATGAGCACTATGTAGAGGTTATGGATACTATGTATTTACCAGCTAGTGAATCTTATAATGGTTTACGTACAATCGATGTGTCTAAATTAAATTATAGATATACACACATGGATATTGATGCAGCTGCTAAAGATAAAACAACTGGTAATTCAAGATCTAAACGTAGTAAATTTGTTAAAACAGAGACTCCAAATATTTATCCTGATACAACAGTATGGATTAAAGACTTTGCTTACTCTTACAATGAGCCAATGCATAACGATTACTTTTGGCATCAAGCTTACGGAGACTATCCTGTTGTAGGTGTTAACTGGTACCAAGCTAAAGCTTTTTGTGCTTGGAGAACTATGTACAAAAACTCTTATATTAAAAAGAAAAAAGGTAGAGACCAAATCAACTCTTTCCGTTTACCATTAGAAGCTGAATGGGAATTTGCTGCAAGAGGTGGTCTAGAAGGAGCTACTTACCCTTGGGGAGGTCCTTATGCTAAAAATGATAGAGGTTGTTTCTTAGCTAACTTTAAACCTTTACGTGGAGATTACGCTGCTGACGGTGCTTTATATACTGTTGAGGCTAAATCTTATGATCCAAACGGTTATAACTTATATAACATGTCTGGTAACGTAGCAGAGTGGACAGCATCAGCTTACCAACCAAACTCTTCTGAATTTAGTTCTACTATGAACCCTAATATTTCTGACCCTACAAACCGTCGTAAAGTTGTACGTGGAGGTTCTTGGAAAGATGTAGCTTACTACTTACAAGTAGGAACACGTTACAACGAGTACGCAGATACTTCTCGTTCTTACATTGGTTTCCGTACGGTACAAGATTACATGGGTACTCAAGTAACTGGTAACGCACCAAAATAATAATTGAATCTTAAATTTAAACTGAATATAAACTTAACTAACGAATTTTAGTATTATGGGATTATTGCCTAAAAAAGTAATGAACTTCGCCTATGGTATGGGTGCAGCTGTTGTAATTGTTGGAGCTTTATTTAAATTAATGCACTGGCCTGGAGCATCTCCAATGCTTATTGCTGGTCTTTTAGTTGAAGCTGCGATTTTCGCATTATCATCTTTTGATAATGAAAAAGATTTAGATTGGGCTTTAGTTTTTCCTGAATTAAATGGTGGAGAAGCAAAAGCTAAAAATTTCTCTGGTGCTACTGCTGCAGTTGCTACAGAAGAGCAAGGATTATTATCTAAAAAATTAGATGATTTATTAAAAGAAGCTAAAATTGACGCTAACTTAATGGAGTCTTTAGGAACTAGCATCAAAAACTTTGAAGGTGCTGCTAAATCAATTGCACCTACAGTTGATTCTGTTGCTTCAACTAAAAAATATGCTGAAGAAATGACTTTAGCTGCGTCTCAATTAGAGTCTTTAAACAACTTATACAAAGTACAGTTAGAAAGTGCTAACAGAAATGCTGAGATCAACAAAGAAGTTGCTGAAAACAACTTATTATTAAAAGATCAAATGCAAAACTTAACTGCTAACTTAACTACGTTAAACAACGTATACGGAGGAATGTTATCTGCAATGACTAATAGAGGTTAATTAATTAGTTAACTAACAAATAGTAATTATTAATTAATATAACTTAAATTAGAATGGCAGGCGGTAAACAAACTCCAAGACAGAAGATGGTGAACCTGATGTATCTGGTTTTCATCGCAATGATGGCATTAAATATGTCAAAAGAAGTATTATCTGCTTTCGGATTAATGAATGAAAAATTCGAGGCTTCTAATATTTCAGCTACAGAATCTAACAAAAACTTATTTGGATCTTTAGAATCTAAAGCTGGTGAAAACCCAGCACAATATGGTGCAGCTTTAGATAAAGCTAAAAAAGTTAAAGCTATTTCTGATGCTTTCTTTGCTCAATTAGAAGATGCAAAAAAATTAGTAATCGAATCTAATGGTGTTGTAGCTAATGAAGATGGTAAATTACCATATGAAGCTATGGATAAATCAGGAGGTTTAGATGAAGCTTGGTTTAAAGGTGATGGTTATTCAGAACAAGGACAAGCTTTTATCGATGCTATTACTAAATATAAAGCGGATATTAAAGCAGCTTTAGCTGGTGATGCAAAATTAGCTAATGTTGTTAAGGAAGCAGAAAGCAAATTCTCAACTGAAGATGTTAAAGATGGTGAAGGTATTACTAAAAAATATCTTGATTACAATTATAAATCATTCCCTTCAGTTGCATCTTTAGCAAAATTATCTGCAATGCAAGCGGATGTTCGTAAAATCGAACAAGATGCTTACAGTGCATTCATGGGTAACACAGCTGCTGCTGCTGCATCTATGAAAAACTACAAAGCAATCGTTATCACTGATAAATCTGCTTTCTTCTCTGGAGAGCCAGTAACTGGTAAAATTGTTTTAGGTCGTTACGATGCTACTACTGTACCTACAAATGTTGTAGTTAACGGTAATAAAGTTGCTATAGAAAACGGTCAAGCAGTATTTAAATTTGGAGCTGGAAATGTTGGTGAACACAAAATTGGTGGTAAATTCACTTTCATGGAAGACGGTAAACCTGTAGATATCGATATTGAGGGTAACTACGTAGTAGTACCAAAACCAAATTCAGCTAACATTTCTGCTGATAAAATGAACACTGTATACCGTGGAGTAGACAACCCAATGACTATTTCTTTCGCTGGTGTATCTGATGATAAAGTTTCTGCTTCTGCACCAGGTTTAGTAAAATCTGGAAAAGGATACAACTGGAACGTAACTTCTATACAAGGTAACGAGGCTACAGTTACTGTAACGGGTACTTTACCTGACGGATCTAAAGTTTCTGACAAGAAAACTTTCAAAGTACGTGGTATTCCAGCTCCTGTTGCTAAAGTTAGAGGTTCTATCAACTCTGCTAAAGGTTCTAAATCTGATTTAGCTAACGCTCCTGTACAAGTTGCTTTCCCTGACTTCGTTTACGATGTTAACGTAACTGTTACTGGTTTTGAGGTATTCGTACCAGGTCAACCGGCTATCATTGTTACTGGGGATAGAATGTCAGATGCTGCTAAAAAAGCTATTGCTACAGCACAAAGAGGTGATAAAATTACTATCAACAACGTTAAAACTGCTTTACAAGGTGCTCCAGGATATAGAATGCCAGGTTCATCTCCATTCATTTGGGAAGTAAACTAATAAAACATTAGATTAAAATGAACAAAAGATTTTTATTGCTACTTTCTTCAATTTTATTTTCTTCAAACATAGTTTCAGCGCAATCTAATTTATTGAATGCTAAAATTCCTGAAGAAATTGGTCAGAAGACAGCAGCACAATTAGAAGCCGATAATGATAAACCACTTCCTTATCCTTGGATAAACGATCGTGATGTATTATTCGGTAAGAGAGTGTGGGAAATCATGGATCTTGATGAGAGAGTTAACTTTCCGTTTTATTATCCAATAGAAGAAAACTTAGGTAGTGATAGAAAATCTTTATTTAATGTTCTTTTAGATGGAATTAAAGCGGGTGAAATTACTGACGTTTACTCTGATTCTTATTTCCAAAATAAAAAAACTTTAGAGGAAATTTTATCTTCTTTTAAATTCTCTGAGCTTACTTCTGAAGGTCTTGATATCGTGAACATGTATCAAGGTAAATCTGAAGCTGAATTAAAAGCAAAAGGAATTTTACAAGATTATCACTATAACAACTCTGAAGTTACACCTGCAGACGTTGTTCAATACAAAATTGTAGGTTTATGGTATTTTGATGCTATGCAAGCAGAATTAAAGTATCGTATCTTAGGTATTGCTCCTTTAGCTGTTGATGCTTTATCAAAAGCTCGTGGTATGGATGATGCAACTACTGAATTATTTTGGGTATTCTATCCATCTGTAAGAGATATTTTACACGATTCTAAAGCATTCAACGATCGTAATTCAGCAATTCCTTTCTCTTTTGATCATTTATTAAATTCAAGACGTTTTAGCTCTGTTATTTATAAAGAAGAAAACGTTTACGGAGATAGAGCAATTGATGAGTATGTAATTGAGAACGCTCAAATGCAATTATTAGAAGCTGAAAGAATTAAAGAAAAAATCCGTGATGTTGAACAAGACATGTGGAACTACTAATTTAATTCTCATTATTATAAGAAACTCTCACTTTTTAAGTGAGAGTTTTTTTATTTTTGCACCATGAAAGATTTTTTAATTGTAGGGTTAGGCTTAGCTGGAATTTCCTTTGCCGAAACTTTAAGAATGAATAACAAAACTTTTTCTGTTATTTCAGACCATTCCTTCAACTCTTCTGTTGTTGCTGGTGGAATGTATAATCCAGTAATTTTAAAACGTTATTCTGAAGTTTGGAAAGCGCAAGAGCAACTTGAGGCTTCAATGCCTTTATACCTTTCCATACAAAATAGATTAGGAGTTACATTTATTAATCCAATGCCAGTGTACAGAAAATTTGCTTCTATAGAGGAGCAAAACAATTGGTTCATAGCTGCGGATAAACCTAAAATGGCGCCGTTTCTTTCTACTCAATTAAAAAAAATTAATGTACCTAGTATCCATGCACCTTACGGTTACGGAGAAGTTTTACACTCGGGCTATTTAGATTCTAAACTTTTAAAATCTATTTATAGCAAAGAGTTATTAAATCAAAATTTGTTATCAGAATCGCATTTTGATTATAATGATTTAATAATTCAAGATGATTTTATAAGTTATCAAGGAGTACAATTTAAAAACATTGTTTTTGCTGATGGTTTTGGTTTACATCAAAATCCCTATTTTAATAATTTACCTTTAGACGGTACCAAAGGAGAATTATTAATTATTAAAGCTCCAGATTTAAAAATAGATTTTATTCTAAAATCTTCCGTTTTTATAATGCCTATTGGTAATGACGAATATAAAGTGGGAGCCACATACAATTGGCAAGACAAAACAGATGCTATTACTGATGAGGGGAAACAAGAATTATTAGTAGAGTTAAAACAATTAATAGATTGCGACTTCGAGGTAATTCATCACTTTGCTGGTGTTCGCCCTACAGTTAGAGACAGACGTCCTTTAGTTGGTCAACATTTTAAACACAAAAATTTATACGTTTTAAACGGTTTAGGTACACGTGGTGTAATGTTTGGACCGTTTTTAGCACAAGCACTTTTCAACTTTATATATAAAGGCGAAGAATTAGATAAAGAAATTAATATTAATCGTATCTATAAAAAATTAGATATACGTATTCAACATAAAAATGCTTAACATTTCTAACATTTCCGTTTCATTCGGCGGAACTTATTTATATCAAGATATTACATTCCGTTTAGGTGCTGGGGACCGTGTAGGTCTTGTAGGTAAAAACGGGGCAGGTAAATCTACCATGCTTAAAATGCTGGCTGGTGATTTTAAACCAGACGAGGGAGTTATTGCTAGCGAAAAAGAAGTTAGACTTGGCTTTTTACGTCAGGATATCGATTTTATTCCGGGCAGAACTGTGCTAGAGGAAGCCTACCAAGCTTTTAAAGAAATCAAAGATTTAGAAATTAAAATCGACGATATTAACTATCAATTAGGATCACGTACAGATTATGAATCGCAAGAATACGCTGATTTAATCGATAAATTATCGGATTATAATCACCTATACGATATACTTGGAGGATATAATTACATTGGTAATACAGAACGAATTTTACTTGGTTTAGGTTTTAAACGCGAGGATTTTAATCGTCAAACAGAAACCTTTTCCGGCGGGTGGCGTATGCGTATTGAGTTAGCTAAACTTTTATTACAATCTAACGACATCCTTTTATTGGATGAGCCAACCAACCACTTAGATATCGAGTCAATCATCTGGTTAGAGAGTTTCTTAAAATCATTCCCAGGGGTTGTGGTAATCGTTTCTCACGATAAAATGTTCCTTGACAACGTTACCAACCGTACCATCGAAATTTCATTAGGTAAAGCCTACGATTTTAATAAACCCTATTCTCAATACTTAACGCTTCGTCATGAAATTCGTGAGAAGCAATTAGCGACTCAAAAAAATCAAGCTAAAAAAATCGAAGAGACTGAGAAGTTAATCGAAAAATTCCGTGCAAAAGCTTCAAAAGCTTCTATGGCGCAATCGTTAATCAAAAAATTAGATAAGGTAGAGCGTATAGAGGTTGACGAGGACGATAATTCTGTAATGGCAATTTCTTTCCCTGTATCTATTGTACCAGGTAGAGTAGTGGTTGAAGCGGAAAAAGTAACCAAACGTTTTGACGATAAGTTAATCTTTAAAAACATTGATTTAGCAATAGAACGTGGTACCAAAGTAGCCTTTGTAGGACAAAACGGCCAAGGTAAATCTACCTTCATTAAAGCCATCATGAACGAGTTTGAGTACGAAGGATCAATTAAATTAGGTCATAACGTACAAATCGGGTATTTTGCCCAAAACCAAGCCGATTACTTAGACGGTGAACTTACCGTGCTAGATACCATGATCGATGCCGCTACAGACAGTAACCGATCTAAAGTGCGCGATATGTTAGGAGCCTTCCTTTTCCGCGGTGACGATGTTGATAAAAAAGTAAAAGTATTATCTGGAGGAGAACGTAACCGTTTAGCGCTTTGCCGTATGTTGTTACACCCTTTCAACGTACTTTTAATGGATGAGCCTACAAACCACTTAGACATTAAATCTAAAAACGTTTTAAAAGCCGCTTTAGAGAAGTTTGAGGGAACTTTAATCCTTGTATCTCACGACCGTGATTTCCTTCAAGGTTTAACCAATATGGTATATGAGTTTAAAGACCAAACCATAAAACAATATTTAGGAGATATCAATTTCTTCCTAGAACAACGTAATGTTGAAAATTTTAGAGAAGTCGAAAAAAAGTCTGAAATAAAAGAAACAGTTAAAGCAGAGGTTAAAAAACAAGAACCAAAACCAACACTTTCTTACGAAGATCAAAAAAAGATAAAAGCCTTACAAAACAAATTATCTAAGGCCGAAAGTACCATTGCACAACTCGAAAAGGAGATTGCTAAAGCCGATGCTGACTTGGCCGTTAACTACGAAAAACTTATGGCCGACGGAAAATTCTTTGATAAATATCAAAAAATGAAAGCCGATTTAGACAAAACAATGGAAGAATGGGAAGCCGTTCAAGAAGAAATCGACAACTTTTCTTTCTAAAAATTTCAAACGCGAGGGGTTTCCTTCGCGTTTTTTTATTTATTTGAATTTTTATTTTCTGATTTTATAAAGTAAACAACAGTACTTAAATTTGTGAATTGAATGATATTTTCAATACCTAGTTCTTGTAAATTTAAATTAACTTAGCAATTGCCATCCTATGTATCATTAT
>CAVBJB010000044.1:7692-9744 GCA_963595625.1 Lachnospiraceae bacterium
CATTATCATTACACTTCAAATTCCACTGTATAAAATTTCCTTTTTTTTGGGCGTTGCCGGCATTCTCACTTCAATAATAAATTAGTAAAAATTTTAGCCGGCCGGGCTTTTTGCCCTCGCAATTTTTCCATTTCATTACAAAATGTGCTCAAACAAGGCGTCAATCCCTAACGCAAATCCGCAATGAATACGGCATTTATTTGACAAATAATTTTTATTTTTAAACTAAATCTTAAAAACTTTATTATTTCAATAAATTTACGGAACTTTGTTACCTTTTGAAATTGAAAATAAATATAAGGTGGAAAATCCTAAAAGAATATTTGATTTAGCTTTTAGACAAGCTGAATTATATCCTAACCATGATATGTTTGTTACTAAAATCAACGGGAAATGGCAACCAACCAAACCCGCTGAATATATAGCACAAACAGTTGAACTAGCTAAAGGATTATTAGCTATGGGAGTTAAGCCAGGAGATAAAGTAGGGCTTGTTTGTGAAAGCCGTTACGAGTGGCATGTTGTTGATTTTGCAATTCAACAAATTGGTGCCGTTGTAGTTGCTATTTACCCTAATATTTCTGATGCTGAATATGAATTTATTATGGCTGATGCAGAGATTAGCCTTTGTATTGTAAGCTCTAAAAATTTATATAAAAGAATTACTGCTTTACAAGCTTCAATTCCTGTACTTAAAGATGTATTCGCTATTCAAGAATTTGACGGAGCTAGAAATTGGTCGGAAATTTTTGAAAAAGGCAAAGACAGAAACGAGCAAGAAGTTATAGATTTACGTAACGCAGTTCAACCATCTGACCTTGCAACACTTATTTATACATCAGGTACCTCTGGGCAACCTAAAGGTGTAATGTTATCACACAACAACTTAGTATCTAATTTCTTAGCTACTCATGACTTGTTAATCCTTAAACCAGGATCTCGTGGGTTAACGTTCCTACCTCCATGTCACGCATACGAGCGTACAGTAATTTACTGCTACCTATACTTTGTTATTTCTGTTTATTTTGCTGAAGGTTTAGAAAAAATTGGTGAAAACATTAATGAAGTTAAACCTCACATCATGACAGCGGTTCCTCGTATCATGGAAAAAGTATACGAAAAAATAATCAAAACAGGTAGTAACCTAACTGGATTAAAACGTAAAATCTTTGACTGGTCTATAGAAGTTGCTGCTCAATACGAGCCAGAAGTAGCTAAAAACTCATTCCTTTATAATATTAAATTAGCCATAGCACGAAAATTAGTATTAAATAAATTTTACAATGCTTTAGGAGGTAATTTCCAAAATATTATCTCGGGTAGTGCTTCGTTACAAGGTCGTATTGCAAGGGTTTTTATGGCCTCAGGATTACCTTTCTATGAAGGTTACGGTATGACTGAAACTTCGCCTTTAATTACAGTTAATAACCCTTACAAACAAGGGGTACGTATTGGAACTGTAGGCTCTCCTATCCAAGGAGTAGAAGTTAAACTTGCCGAGGATGGAGAAATTTTAGTTAAAGGTCCTAACGTAATGATGGGTTAC
Organism: Lachnospiraceae bacterium; assembly: GCA_963595625.1. Taxonomy (GTDB): domain Bacteria; phylum Bacteroidota; class Bacteroidia; order Flavobacteriales; family Flavobacteriaceae; genus Flavobacterium. Next base: position 9,239 of record CAVBJB010000044.1, read on the forward strand.
TACAAAAACCAAAAAGCAACGGACGAGGTTATTATTGACGGATGGCTACACACAGGTGACATTGGTACTTGGGTTGAGGGTGAAGGTAAATTCCTTAAAATCATTGACCGTAAAAAAGAAATGTTTAAAATTTCGGGTGGTAAATATGTAGTTCCAGCTCCAATCGAAAATAAATTAGCAGAATCTAACTTTATTGAGCAAGCTATGGTTGTTGGTGATGGTGAAAAATTCCCATCTGCGCTTATCGTTCCAAATTACAGCAATTTAAAAGAATGGGCCGAAATTTCAGCTCCAGATATTGTTTCCCTTGCAAAAGCAGAATTCTTAAAACACGCTGAAATTCAGAAAAAAATTAACCAAGAAGTTAAACACGTAAATCAAGAGCTAGGAAACTGGGAACAACTTAAAAAATGTGCCATTATTCCGGATGAATTTACCGTTGAAAATGGTGAATTAACACCAACGTTAAAGAAAAAACGAAAGGTTATTGCTGCAAAATATAAACA
>CAVBJB010000045.1:0-3246 GCA_963595625.1 Lachnospiraceae bacterium
ACATACACTAGGTGTTTTAAATTAACCTATATTTTATGAAAAACAAACTACTTATATTTACTCTATTACTTACATCCCTATTACATGCCCAATCCTTTACCGAGTATCAAAAAACATGGGCTACCTTTTTTGGATGTAGCACTTTTGGAGGAGGAATCAATTACGCACAAGACAACGCAGGTAATTTATATTTTTCGGTAGATTTAACTCAAACTACGTTAACACAAACACCCGAGGTGGTTACGTATTTTAACCAATTTGTGTTGCCTTTAAATACCAATTCCGAATATCGCCCTCAAATCTCTCAAGGCATAATAGTTAAAATTTCACCACAAGGGCAGGTTTTACAAGCTAGTTATTTGCCTTTTCGTATCGATAATTTAACTATAAATAATACAAATGAAATTTTTGCAACCGGTAGCACTACCCACACTAATCTAGCTACACCAGGTACCTTTGCACAAACACCATTTGTAACAAATGTAAACGATAATAATTATTATATTTTAGCAAAACTAAATCCTAATTTTACCACGAATTGGTTAAGTTATATTCCTACCTATGATTTTTTACATATAAAATTAGATGCACAAAATAATATTTATTTTGGAGGTAATACTGAGGTGACATCTGGCATTACAACAACAAATGCACACCAACAACATTTTATAAATTACCCAAATAGTGCGGGAAATGGATATCTAGCCAAATTTAATAACCAAGGGCAACTTGTTTGGGCAACTTATTATGATAGTACAATGGGGTATAACAACATGCACATATTGGGAGATGAATTAGTTTTTGCTCACTTCATAGATAATACTTCCACATTTACTACAACACCCAATGCGTACCATACAACCCCTACCAATAACGTAATATCTAAATTTAATATACATTCCGGTGCCCGTACGTATGCAAGTTATTTAAATATAAATTTTTATGGTATTTTTGATACTACTACCGATGGCACCAATATTTATTTACTTTCGGCTGTTAATACTCAAGAACTAAGTAATAATACCTTATTTATTTCGCCACAAGCCTACCAAACCCAATTATTGGGTAGTTCAGATTATTACATAATAAAACTAGACCACAACTTAACCCCGGTATGGGCTACCCTTTTTGGTGGTTCAGATTCTGAAGATAGAGTCATGTTAAATGGTTTAAGATATTTAAATAATGCTATATACCTAGCAGGTTATTCAGAAAACATGGGGTATATAAACCCAGAAAAAGAAAATACTATAGGGCATTTTGTTGCTAAATTCGACACTAACGGTAATTTTTTAACAGCTATAGATTTAGATATACCTAATTATTCCTCTTCTGTACAACTATCTCCTTTAACAGATAATTCCTTTTATGTTTTAGCCTCAACAAAATACGCGCCTAATATGGCTACGCCTAATGCCCACCAACCCGATTTTATTCGTAATCCGTTGTTTGGTAATACATACAATGATGGCGCATTTATTAGTTTGTTTTCGCCGGTTTCATATTTATCAAACCCAAGTTTTCAGGATTCAAAAACTAAAATTTACCCTAACCCAACCACAAATGTTGTTACTATTTCTAACCCAGAAAATATTAAAAATGTAAAAGTTTACACAATTTTAGGTCAATTAGTACAAACCAACGCTGCAACCAATGGCCAATTAAATATAAGCCACCTACCCGCAGGAAATTATATTTTTCGCTTAGAATTTTTAAACAATACTGTAGAAAATCATAAAATAATGAAACTATAATTTTTGGGCATTGTGGCTGGTTTACTCTTGATAAGAAAACCAGCCATAACGCTCAAAAGTCTAATTAAAAGGGAATAGAAACCCAATGTGATTTATATTTAAAATCCGTAATTGTCCATATAACCAAGTAACCACCAGCACCGTCACCATTTACGGCAATTAAATACATTGTATTATCATTTGTATCAATATACAAACGAGTAAAGTTATCGTATAAATTAGGTTCAAAAAAATTGGTAAAACTATTTGCCGGAAATACAGAAATACGATCCTTGTATTTAAGCTCAATAGTTTTATATGCTACCTTAGGTAGTTCACCATCTGTTCCATAAAATAATTTACCCTCTATTTTTGTGAGCGCTTGGCCATGATACGTAAGTTTGTGTATATTTTTATTAAAAGGTTTTGTAGTGAGTTTTAATTCAAAATCACTCCTTTTAAAAAGTATACCGTCTGCAATTGCTACAGATTGTATTTCTTTAAATTGATCTAAATCAAGTAATCTATTTTTATATATAAAACCTGATTTTTCGTTAACTAAAGTTTTATAAGTTACCTCTACCCAAGGCCCGGACTCCTCAATATAGTATACTAGCGTATTATTGGGTAGTTGATCCAAAATTTTACTAGATCCTGAGGCCTTTTCTCTAACATTAACAAAGCCATCCGAGTCCTTTACAATGGCAATTTTTAAATCCCCTAATTGCGCAAAAACAGGTAAAGAAACTAAAAGGAGTAAAAAAGTACAAATTTTCATATTACAATTTGTTTTTATAAGTAGTTTCTAACTGATTACTAAAAGTATGTATTTTATCGAATTTGTCTCCATACATACGGGTAATTTTTAACCATTGATAAAATTTAGTATCGTTTTTTTCCTCGTAATAGGCTTGAGTTAAATACATAGCCATTTCAGCCATTTGTTGTAAATCATTACTTAAGCTAATAGCTTTTAAATACGCCTTTTCGGCTTCTTGAATTTTATTAAGACCTAATGCAGCATAACCAAGTTCACGATATAAGCCGTAGGAATTGGTTTGGAGCCCCACCGCTTTTTTTAAAACAGCATAAGCCAACTCGTGTTTATAAAGTGCATTGTAAGCAAAACCAAGCTCAAACGCTATATTTTTATAGTTAGGTTGTAGACGTTGTAATTTAAGTAAAACTTGTAAAGCTAAATCATTAGCACCTGTATGATTAAAATGATAACCCAAATCAAACAAATAATCCGGTGCTGTACTTTGTAAGTTTACGGTTTTAGTAAGTTCGGGAAGATTTAAATGTTGTTTTTCAGTTGAATTTAAAATCGTAACATTTGGAAATAACTGATCCAACTTAACATAGGGTCCCGTGGATAAAAAATCATGAGTAAGATTAGCCTCCAACTCAGGCGTATGTTTAAGTAAAAAACCAACGCTAGGTTTATAAAAAATATAACCTATTTTTTCCTGCTGGTTTGACGGATGTAAATATTTTACCCATTGGTCTAAGG
>CAVBJB010000045.1:3256-9693 GCA_963595625.1 Lachnospiraceae bacterium
CAACTTTTTGTGCCTTAGCAACTACGGATAGGAATACTAACATTAAAACTAATAAATTACGAACCATTTATATAAACTAATTTTTTATGTAGCAATACGACTAATTAACGTAAGATTGCGACAAATCGTTTTAAATATATAACTAAGTTTAGTATTTTTGGAGGAGATAAATTTATATATGAAAAAAATTTTCCGCTTAAGTTTACTTTTGGCTACAACATTAGTTTTTGTATGTTGTGAGAAAGAAGATATTTGTACACAAGAGGATCCTACAACTGCAGGTGTAGTAGTAGAATTTTTTAACGATACAACACGCTTAGACACCAATAAAATTCCAGCAAATTTAGTAGCTGTTGTTAACGGTAATTCTACTGGAATATTAGCAAATGGAGCAAAAATTGAACTTCCGTTACCGGTTAATAATACCCATTTTGAGTGGAATTTAGTTTTAAACGGTGCTGATGAGGATACGAGTAATGATATTGTTGATGTTTTAAATTTTACCTACAGCGTTGAACAAGAATACATATCGAGAGCATGTGGATATAAAGCTAATTTTATTTTAGATGAAAATACACCTTTACAAGCTACATACAACTGGATTAGACGTATTGAGATAAAAAACCCAAACATTTTAAACCCTAATGAAACACATGTTAAAGTATATTTTTAGTCTATTATTTTTTAGCCAATGTGTAGTAGGTTTTGCTCAAGCCGATACAACTAAAGTTACCTATCCTAAAACCTATGGTTTACGTATAGGAACCGATTTAAATAAAATTGCAAGGAACTTTTACGAAGACAAATACAAAGGTTTTGAGATTGTTGGTGACTACAGAATTTCGGATAAACTGTATATAGCTGCCGAGGTAGGTTTAGAGGATAAATATACTAAAGATGAGCGTTTAACTTTTACAACTTCTGGACAATACTTAAAATTAGGGGTAGACTATAATGTATACCAAAACTGGTTGGACATGCAAAACATGATTTACGTAGGTGGACGTGTGGGATATGCAAGGTTTAAACAAGATTTAGAACAGTATACCATAAGAGATTTAAATCATTATTTTCCGGAGGAAACGTATAGCGGTAGAACCTTTGATGGTTTAAATGCTGTTTGGTTAGAATTTGTTGCGGGAACTAAAGTAGAAGTTTTTAAAAATTTATATTTAGGCGTTTCGGCTAGAGTTAATTATAAATTTAGCGATACCAAACCAGATAATTTTGAGAATTTACATATTCCTGGATTTAATAAAAAATACAGCGGAAACTTTGGTGTTGGATTTAATTACACGGTGAGTTACGTAATTCCGTTTAAAAAGAAATAAAAAAAAGGTTGAGTTTAAAAAAACTCAACCTTTTTTTATTTGTGCGTTAGGGATTGCAGCGGCATCCTTTTATGTAGCGCTAGCGTAATAAAAGATATAGCGTAAAGCCCGCCGCGCCCACTAAAAGGCGCGGAACGCCCTAATGATATTAATCTATTTTTTTGGCGTTTATTTTTAAGAATAAAATATGTATTACAAGTGCTGAAAATACGAGTAATCCGGCCCAAAAATAATAGGTAAACATTTCTTTATTTGCTACCAAGTATGCTTGCTGATAGATTTGGTTTGCAAAATCGTTTTGGGTTAAAAGATCAGCTGTTCCGTTATCGAAAGTTTGTGCATATCCTTGTAATTTTGTTTCGAACTCGTCTGCTACTATTGCTTTTGTAGGATCAAAATTGGCTTTTAGAGTGTCAAAATGTTTTTCTTGAAGGTTATAAGTTAAATTTTGTGCTAAAGCAAATCCTGCATTTGTAATCCAAAATCGGGTACCGGTGGCTGCCATTGTTGCATTATTTACCAATTGTGGTGGAACCCCGTTTATTATGTACATTACTAAGGGTGTAAATAACCAACCGTGTGCGAAACCTTGGGTTAAAACAATTTTGATTAATACAGAGGTAGAAACGTCCGAATCGAAAACGGTAGTTAAGGCGTAAGCGTTTAGGCTAAGAATTAAAAATCCTACGGCAAATATAATTTTGCTAGGAAAGGATTTTAAGTAGAGATATCCTGAGGCAGCTACGCCTAATACGACTCCAAAGATTTGTAAAAACTGAAAATCGATAACGTTTTCCCATGGCCATTTCCAAACATTAACCATTGTGGTATTAATCGTATTATACCCGTAACGTATAAAGTAAAAAAACACAAAAAGCACAATGGATAGCTGCACATGTTTATAAGTAAAGACTTCTAAATGAAACAGTTTATGTTGTAAGGTTGCTTGTCTAAATAGAAATAATCCCAAGCTTATTAAACTTATAAATATACTATACCAAATAGTGGGTGAATGAAACCAATTTAATCTAAAACCATAGATGATACAAAAAGCTCCTGAAACCAAAAATAAGAGTAAATAAAGACAGCTACTCCAGTCAATATCTACCAAATTTTTATAAGGAAAAAAGTTTGAACCATTAAAAAGATAAAGAGTAATAAGCAATACTAAACAATGAAAAACAACCATCAAATAAAATATTTGATCCCATCCAAAAGTTCCTGTAACAAGTTTAACTACGAATCCTGTAAGAGGCCCAGAGCTTAACATAAGTGCATATAAAATAAAATAAGTAATAGCACGTGCATGTTTTGATTTTATTAAGGACATAATTACGGGGAAAAATATGACCCCTTCGAGTAGTCCCAAAAAGCCTTGTAGGACTCTTAAAGTACTCACTAAAATAAAGTTTTGGGTACATAAAAAAATCAAAAGCAAAAGGATTGAGCATCCTACCACAGTTATAATAAAATTACGTATGGATAGAAATAGAAATAAACGCACATTTACTAGTAAGGCAACAACTATCGCAGCATATCCTACAGCTAAAACAAATTGTAAATCGTTAATATCTGTATCCATAATAGAACCTATAAAACTTGCATTACCATTAAATACTCCAATTAAAAAAAGGTGGGGAAATAAGGCTATAACAAGTAATGGGATTTTAATCCAATTGGGAACCCAAGAATTAAAAACGGAGGGTGAATTTATCATGATGTAATTATTTGGTTACATGAACCATGACATTCATACCTGCGGTTAGCATGGTTGTTTCTTGATTAGGATCTAAAATAATTTTTGTAGGTATTCTTTGTTGAATTTTAATAAAGTTTCCAGTAGCATTATTTTGAGGGATTAAAGAGAATTTGCTACCACTTGCAGGAGAAAAAGCTAAAATTTTACCTGTGAATTTTTTTCCTGGATACGCATCGGCAGTAAAATAAACTTCTGCACCAATTTTTAAGTCGGCCATTTGAGTTTCTCTAAAATTAGCTGTAATCCATTTTTCGTCACTTACCACATTAATAAGTGATTGTCCAACTTTAATGTATTGTCCAGGTTGCACTAATTTTTTACCCACTACCCCATCAAAAGGAGCGGTAATATATGAGTAGCGAACCATTAAATCTGCGTATTTAGCTGATGCTTTTTTAGCTTTAGTGATGTTTTGTGCTGGTGCAATTTTAGCTTGAGCCTCATTAACACCGGCTTTAATACTTGCAATTTGTTGTTCTAAGGTATGTTTTTGGCTTAAAGCTGATTTATAGGCAACTTCTGCTTTTTCAAATTGTTGTTGGGTTGCTGATTTTTCGGCTACTAAATTTTTAAAACGTTTATAGTCTTGTTCTGTTTGCCAAACTTCAAGATTTGCTTTTTCTAATTGAGCGTTAATTATGGCTAATTCAGAAGCTTTAGTTTGTACAGCGTTTTGACTTACAGCAATTGTAGATTCAGAGGTTTGAACTTCGCTTTGAGCAGCCTCAGCCATGTAAGCATATTCCTCAGAATCTATTACCAATAAGGTATCGCCTTTTTTTACTTTATCATATTCTTCAAACTTAACCTCTTTAATAAAACCAGAAATACGGCTAGACATAGGCGTGATGTATTGGTCTACTTGAGCGTCGTTTGTTGTTTGGTATTTACTAGAAAATACCGTGTAAATAATAACTCCTATGGTACCTCCAGCAATTAAAATCCAGGCTAAAATTACCATGAATTTATTGAATTTTATATTTGAGTTTGTTTCTGACATTTTATATTATTAAAGTGTTCCTATAATGTATTGTAGTTGGTAAAATTTTAATTGCTTTTCTATTTTAGCAGTGATAAACTTAGACTCGGTTTCAATCAAGGTATTATCGGCATCTATTAACTCTGTAATTAAGCTTAACTGATTCGTGTATTTATTTTTTACGATACGGTAGTTTTCTTTTGCTTGCGCAACGGCTTTTTCGTAAGTATCAATTTTTTCTTGAGCTTCAACATATTTTGTGTAGGCACGTTTTACCTCAAAATTTACTTGCTCCTCTAACTCTTCGTGTTCTAAATGTTGGTATTCGAGATTTAGTTTTTTAATTTTAACCTTTTCTCGGTTCGTATATATTCCTGTTAGATTCCATTTAATATCTAAACCTAAAAATCCAAAAGTGTAGGCGAAATTTTCTGGCGGGAAAAACATATAGTTAGGATAACTTAATTTAGCATGAGCAACTAAATTTATATTGGGTAAATAATCTGATTTTTGAGCTTTAATTTCCAACTCTTTTACTTTAATTTCTTTTTCACCCATTTTTAAATTTTGATTGGAATGGTGTGATTGTTTCATTAAAGATTTTAAATCTAAGACACCTCGAGTCTCGTTAACTAAACCTGTAGTATCAATAGCATACTGATTCTCTTCGGGAGCTGATAAAATAAATTTTATTTCCTCATTGGCAATTTTAATATCATTAACAATAGCCACATATTCTAAACTGTCTTGCTTAAGCTGAAGCTCTGCACGTAGAATTTCGTTGTAAGTAACAATTCCATTTTTTTCGAGGTTTTTAATGTGGTTAACCATTACGTTATCCTCGTTTATATGATCTAAGATTACTTTTAAATGTTGTTGTAAGCTGTACATGTCTAAAAATGCAGATACAACTTTTAATTTGACATCTTGTTCGGCTTTTTCTATACCGATTTCTGCTATTTCAGTTTCGGCACGAGCAATTTTTTTTTCGCGCTGAATTTTACCCCCTTTGTAAATAGGTAAAACCGCCGTACCGTCTAACTCGTATTGCGAGCGAGCTAAAAAGTATTTTGTGGGACCACCTGCAAATCCTCCGTTTTGGTATTGTCTTAAACGGGCCATACGGTTGTATCTATAGTGCCCCTCGATTTCAGGAAGTTGTTCGTTAAAAAGGACTTTTTGTTGACTTTCAGAAATTTCTTTTTTAACTTTTTTGGATAATATTTTCTTGTTTTGGTTTAAACCTATCTCTAAGGCCTCATTTAATTTTAAAGTAGTCACATTACTTGGAAGATCTTGTGCAAAACAAGTTCCAAAAACCAGTAATAATCCTATACTTAGTATTCTTAACATAGTGTGGTTTTAATTCTTTTGCAAAAGTAGTCCCTTATGGAAGCATTTTATATTGTATAAATTGACAAATACTTGCTCATTTACGCCAAAATAACGTAATTTTGCGTTATGATGGACCAATTTCATAAAGATATAGAAAACTGTAAATCAGAGTTTTACATCTATAATTTTACAACTTCAAAATTACATACTACTGAGCATCAGCATACAAAAGGACAATTTTTATATGCCGAGGGTGGTGTCTTACATGTTTTTTTAAATCAGCAACATTGGTATATTCCGGGCAGGTGTTTTTTATGGATTCCTTCTAACACGCCGCATTATATATTATCTAATTCCAAACAGGTAACCATGTTTGGGCTGTATTTAGATATTAGCCCTGAGGATGATCCATTTTTTAAAGAGGCTAATGTTTATTTAGTGGATGATTTATTGCGGGAAATGATTTGGTTTACTAAGAATTGGAGTGGTTGTATTGCAAGCCATGATGAGGCTAAATACCATTTTTTAAAGGCCGTAAAATCGAATTTACCTAGTATGTGCCATAAGGTAACAGGATTGCCTATCCAGCACCCTTATCCAAAGGATAAAAGGTTAATAAATATTGGTATTTATTTAAAAAACAACTTAGAGACTAATTATAGTTTGGATGAAATTGCTAAAGAATTTGGGTTTAGTACTCGTACCTTATCGAGGTTGTTTAAAGAGGATATGGGTATGAGCTATGTGAAATTTTCGAGAGCGTTGCGTTTGTCTAGAGCTTTAGAGTTAATGGCTGAAAGCAATTTAAATGTTTACGAAATTGCCGTAAAGGTGGGATATATAAGTTTGTCTAACTTTAGTAATTTGTTTTATAGAATTATGGGGATTAGACCTCAGGAATATATGGCTAAAATTAGAAAATCCGAGTAATTAAAATAAAAAAGGTTGAGTTTTAAAAAACTCAACCTTTTTTATTTCTGCGTTAGGGATTGCAGCGGCATCCTTTTATGTAGCGCTAGCGTAATAAAAGATA
>CAVBJB010000046.1:0-9512 GCA_963595625.1 Lachnospiraceae bacterium
GGTTTATGGCGGGTATGGGGTTTCTTTATATTATATATAGAAGGAATCTTCGACAGGCTATTAGATTTGTATTTAGTAAATTCAGTTATTATTAATAAAGATAATTTCTGAACAACCAGAGGGAATAGGTGAACTAGTTCGACTCTTAAACGTAGTGGTTTATCCTGAGCATTAGTCCTATTCTCCTCTTTGGTTTTAAGTACCATTTAGAATGTTAAGCTTAAAGGCTTATTAATAGCGTTAGTAATTAAACCAATTAGGTTGTGTCAGAATTGTTTTCCTAAATTCAAATTTATGAAAAAAATTATCATTGGTATCGATGTTTCTAAAGACACACTTGATTTTTGCATCTTAGAAAAAGATAGTCGCAAGAAACTTCAACAAGGTGTTATTATAAACAAAGAAAGAGAGATTCTTACTTGGCTAAAAAATATTGATAATGAGAATGTAGTTCTTGCCTTAGAGCATACAGGACATTACGGAGCACTATTATCTTGGCTTTTAGAAGAGCATATGTTTACTTACTATTTGATCAATCCATTAGACCTCCAGCGCTCATTAGGACTCCAGCGTGGAAAATCTGATACAGTAGACGCCTATAGAATTGCAGATTATATTATAACAAATCATCATAAATTATCTCCTTTTAAATTGCCTTGTGAATCATTAAGAAAGTTAAAAGCACTTATGACAGCACGTGAACGATACGTAAAAATGTCAGTACAAATACAAAATAGCTTAAAAGCGGAAATGATACTAAATGAAAAAGTAGAATTGAAACAATTAATAAAACTTGAGCAAAAACAATTAAAATCTATAAAAAAGACGATACAAGATTTAGAAAAACAAATGATAGAGATAATAAAAGCAAATCAGGATCTGAATACCACCTACGCAAAAATATCTTCTGTAACAGGTGTTGGCATCATTACGTCTATTAAATGCATTATAGAAACTGATAATTTTACCCGTTTTACGGATGCCCGTAAATTTAATTGTCATTGTGGATTAGCTCCATTCCCTTATCAGTCAGGTAGCAGTATCAAAGGCCGTACAAAAACACACTTTTTAAGAGACAAAACACTAAAAGCTATTCTATTTAAAGCTGCAGGAAGCGCCATTCAGCATGATTCTCAGTTAAAAAGATATTACGAACAAAAAATAGAAAAAGGAAAACACAAACTCACAGCTCTTAATGCTGTAGCTAATAAAATTGTATTAAGAATATTCGCTGTCGCAAAAAGGAATGAACCTTTTGTGAAATTAGTTGAATAAATATTTGGTTTTATCTTAGAATGCTCAGTTACCAAATACAAAACAAAAGATTTAGCGGAAAGCCCGGCCGGCCGAAGTTATTTTTTGTAGTGGTATTGTTTTTGGCTGCCGGCAACGCCCAAAATAAATTAAAACTAAAAAACGCGAAGCTAAGGCCTCGCGTTTTGTTTATTTATAAAGTAAGTCTAAACCAAATTGTATTAAATGTGCGTTTTTAGATCCTTTTTCTATTTTTTCTAACAGAATGTTTTTGGCTCTATTTTCGGTGTTTTCTAATCCTTTTAGTTTGGCAACTTCGGTGATTTCTAAGGTTAGGAGCCAATCTTTTTTATGGTTTTCTTTAAGTTCGTCTAAAATTAAATCCAAATCCACGGTGTCGTTTTCTTCACGGAATTTACGAACGTTGGCGTAGTAGCTTTCTAATTGTTCGCGTTCCATGGTTTTTTCTTGCTTGATGGTTTGGGTTTTCGGTATGTGAGAGATGTTCTCGAAACTGTTACAATCTGCCGGACCCGAGAATGTCGAGACTACTTTTTTACCAACGGCCATGTCGTAAATTCCCCATTCGGGTTGAAATAATACGGTGTTGCCATGAGTTACGGTACAGTTTTTAAAGCTGATTAAAATGATTTCTCCTTTAAGGTTACGACTTCCTGTAATAATTTCTCCTGATACTTTAATGTCGCCTTCAAACTCTAAGGTTACGGTTTTACCTTCGTAAATGTCGTAGGCTTGTAAATCGCGCGGAGACATATCCTCGATGGCAAGATTAATTCCTTTTAATTTCCCAATTGGGCTACCAAAACCTTCGGCGTGATAGGATGTTCCGTGTCCAACCAATTCTTTTTCGTGGTATGCTAAAGCGGTTTTTCCTTTGGTTTGAACATATACAGGTTTTCCGTTATGCTCGATTACATTTGTAAATGTTCCTGAAATTTGTAGGCCTGTAGAAAGTTCAATAGTTCCTAAGGCTTTAGAATGTATAAGTTTTTGAACGCCTGATAGGCCCCCTTTACGTAATGCCATGGTGTTTGCAAACTCTTCTAGGATTAAAGATAGATGTGCAAAGTCAGGCGTAACGTAAAGTTGAGGTTGCGGTTTTGTAATGTCAAAGGATTGGTAAGCGGCCTCTAAGGTGTATGGTATTTTTTTAACTTCGGGTTTCATACACCATTCGCTTTCTCCGATTGAAGATAATAAACCTGCGCCGTAAATTTTTGGATCCTCAACGGTTCCTATTAATCCATATTCAACCGTCCACCAGTGAAGGTTTCGGATTAAAGCCATTTCAGATGGTTCTGTAACGGTGTTTTGTAAATCTTCAACTTTTTGACGGATGCGTTTAATTTCTTCTTCAGGCGTTCCATCCGCTTCTTCAAGAATAGAAAGTTCACGAATGGCTTCGTACATTTCATAATCGTGAGCAGATGATATGGCCTTGCATCCAATTTCTCCAAAACGGCGTAAATATTCTGCGTATTCTGGATTTGCAATAATGGGAGCGTGTCCGGCTCCTTCGTGAATAATATCCGGAGCTGGTGTATATTCAATATTTTCGAGTTGACGAATGTCTGAGGCAATTACTAATACATTATAGGCTTGAAATTCCATAAATGCATTAGGCGGAATAAAACCATCTACGGCTACCGCGGCCCAACCAATTTCTTGTAAAATACGATTCATCCCATACATGCTTGGGATGGAATCAATTGAAATTCCTGTTTTTTTAAGCCCTTCTAGGTAAGAATTGTGAGCAACTTTAGAAAGGTAATCTACATTTTTACGCATTACGTAGCGCCAAACGGCTTGGTTTATTGGCGTGTATTCCTCGTAATTTTGAGGCTTTATGTATTGCCGTAAATGTTTAGGCAAGCGGTCGAGTAGTGGGTTAGTTTGGAAATCTTTCATAACGTGTAGTTTAATTTGTAGGTAGTTTGTTTAGTATGCTAAATGTACTAAAAAAAAGGAAAAGGCACAAAAAAACCGAGCAAATGCTCGGTTTATATTAATTTGATTTTGGCGGATATTGTGCCAATATTTTAGATACAAATTCTTGAATTTTCTTTTCTCTTTTTTCAACATCATCTGATGTTGATAGTGTTCCTTGACCTACACCTTGCCAAATCAATTCTTTTGATTTGGCGTCTATCACATCTATAAATAGAGTTCCTTTAGGTGTTGTACTAACGGATGTATTGTTCCAACCGGGCCAGCCCCACGAACCGTAAAAACCAGGATATCCCCAACCCCAGCCCATTCCAAAACCAGCGTTGTAGTTGTAAACGTTAACATCTGTACGTTCTTTAGTAAAAATATTTACAATAAGGTCTGGATTTGTTGATTTGGATAATCCTTTGTTAGCTAATTCTTGATCAATAGCACGTAGAATTCTTTTTTTATCTAAATCAGAAATTTCAGCTTTATCTACACCTTCTTTATGAAAACCGTATGTTTTGTGTTGCGCAAAATTTGCAGACTTATCATAATCTGAAGATACATTTATGCTACTACAAGAAACTATGAAAAGAGAAAGTAAGAATACGGGTAAAATTTTTATATATTTCATAAGGTTTCGATTTTTAAGTTATGTATTTAAACTATCAAAAATAATACCAATAAATACTGATAATCAGATAGATTTGTTAAATAGTAACGTTATGTTTAAGCTTATATTTCTAATAAACGATCATCTACTATATTTGGTAACGTAACTTTTAATAAAGGTTCTGCTTCCATAGCGCGTTGAATGGCAAACATTGCACCTTCATTTCTTGCCCAACTTCTTCTTGAAATACCGTTGTTTACGTCCCAGAAAAGCATCGATTTTAAACGTTGCTCTGCTTCTTTAGTTCCATCAAGAAGCATACCAAAACCACCGTTGATTACTTCGCCCCATCCAACGCCACCACCGTTGTGAATAGAAACCCAAGTTGCTCCACGGAAACTGTCTCCGATTACATTATGAATGGCCATATCGGCTGTAAAACGAGATCCATCGTAAATGTTAGAGGTTTCGCGGTAAGGAGAATCGGTTCCTGATACATCGTGATGGTCACGACCTAAAACCACTGGTCCGATTTTTCCTGCTGCAATGGCATCGTTAAATGCTTGTGCAATTTTTGTACGACCTTCGGCATCGGCATATAAAATACGCGCTTGAGATCCTACTACTAATTTATTTTTTTGTGCTCCACGAATCCACTGAATGTTGTCTTTCATTTGTTGTTGGATTTCTGCCGGAGATGTTTGAATCATTTCTTCTAAAACCTGACAAGCAATTTCATCGGTTTTCTGTAAATCTTCTGGATTGTTTGATGCACATACCCAACGGAATGGTCCGAAACCGTAATCGAAGCACATTGGTCCCATAATGTCTTGAACGTACGAAGGATAGGCAAAAGTTTCGCCACCCGATTTTGAATATTGAGCTGAAACTAAATTATTATCTTGATCTTTATGAACTGCTGCTCCTGCACGAGAAGCTTCTAATAAGAACGCATTTCCATAATCGAAGAAATAGGTTCCTTTGGCTGTGTGTTTGTTGATAGCATCAGCGTGACGGCGTAATGTTTCTTGAACTTTTTCTTTGAATACTTCTGGTTCTTCAGCCATCATTCGGTTCGATTCTTCAAACGATTGTCCTGCTGGATAATATCCACCTGCCCAAGGATTATGTAACGACGTTTGATCTGATCCTAAATCGATATGTACATTTTCTTGATCGAATTTTTCCCAAACATCAACTACGTTTCCTAAATAAGCGATAGAAACCACTTCTTTATTGGCTTGTGCTTTACGAACGCGATCTACCAATTGATCTAAATCTTCAATCACTTCGTGGATCCATCCTTGACTGTGACGAATTTTAGTGATTTTAGGATTTACTTCGGCACAAACGGTCACACAGCCAGCAATAGTTCCTGCTTTTGGTTGGGCACCACTCATTCCTCCTAAACCAGAAGTTACGAATAAATGTCCTTTTGGCTCTTTACCAATTTTTCTGAAACCATTTAATACGGTAATTGTAGTTCCGTGAACAATACCTTGTGGACCAATATACATATACGATCCGGCAGTCATTTGTCCGTATTGCGTTACACCTAATGCGTTGAATTTTTCCCAATCGTCTGGTTTTGAATAATTCGGAATCATCATACCATTCGTCACGACAACTCTCGGTGCATTTTTATGTGATGGGAATAATCCCATTGGGTGACCCGAATACATAACTAATGTTTGCTCATCGGTCATTTCACCCAAATATTTCATCGTTAATAAATATTGAGCCCAGTTGCTAAAAACTGCTCCGTTCCCTCCGTAGGTAATTAATTCGTGTGGATGTTGAGCTACAGCATAATCCAAATTGTTTTGAATCATCATTTGGATGGCTTTAGCTTGTAACGATTTACCTGGATATTCATTAATGTCACGAGCGTACATTTTGTAGTTTGGGCGGAAACGGTACATATAAATACGCCCGTATTTTTGTAATTCTTCCTTAAATTCTGTAAGCAGGATTTCGTGATGTTGAGGCTCGAAATAACGTAAGGCGTTACGCAACGCTAATTTTATTTCTTCCTCGGTTAGTATTTCTTTACGCTTTGGTGCGTGATTAATTGTAGGATCGTAGGGTTGTGGCTGAGGTAATTGAGTAGGTATACCTTGTAAAATTTCTTCTTGAAAAGTCATAGTTTTAGATGGTTTGGTAGTACTAATAGCGTGAGGGATAGAGGCGGTATCCTTTTTTGCTTTTAAGAAGCAAAAAAGATTAAGCCGAAAGCCCGACCCGCCCATTAGAAGGCGGGGCACGCCCTTATTTTTTTAATAATCCTGTATTTTTATTGAAACCGTAGGGACAGTGTCGACATCCGGATTTGCAGCAATAGCCTCTTTTGAGGTGCCATTTTTCGGTGAAGCATCTGTATCCTTCGGGAGTTAGATAGTAATCTTCTCCTGGAATTGGTTTATTTTCGTTATCTTGTTTATTAGTCATACACAAATTTAGAAATTTTACGAGATGTTTGTACTTATATCTAAAATTTTCACGCCGCGTGGTTTTAATGGAATTACTATTTTTCCGTTCATAATTTTGCGAAATGCTAAAATTAAGGGGGATTTGAAGTTGATAAATCATGAAAAAATTCATATTCGACAACAGTTGGAATTGCTTGTTTTGCCTTTTTTTATTTGGTATGGAGTGGAGTATTTGGTACGCTTGATGCAGTATAAAAATAGGCATTTGGCGTATCGAAATATTGTGTTTGAGCGCGAGGCGTATGCAAAAGAAAAAGACCTTAGCTATTTAAAGCAAAGGTCTTTATGGAGTTTTATGAAGTTTTATTAGTTTGTAGGCTTATCGTCCGTACGCACTATAAAGTTATATTGCTCATTTGCGGTGGTTGTGGCTGCTGGTGCGCCTTGAACCCAAAGCTGGTAATAATAGGTTGCGTTGTTGTTTAAACTTTCGTCTACGGCTTGATTGAATGTATTTATCCAGTTCTCACCAGTTGAATTGTTATGAGTTGCAACAGAAACGATAGTTGTACCGGTTGGTAGTGTTGCGCCTGTTGTAGTTGTAATGTTTGTATTTGATCTAGTAATGACAGTTTGTACAACTTCTTTAGATGTTTTTACACTATATGCGCTTGTAGCTACTATGTTTTTATTTGTTAATGTATTCACAGATTTTTGAGCTACAAGTTTAAAGCTTGCAACTGGAAGATTTGTTGCAATGTTTAGTTTTGCGTTGTTAAAGGTTAAATTGTTTCCACCAGCATCATCAATCACTACAAGTTTCCATGTACCATTTGGGCTGTCTCCATTAAAACCAGCAAGAGTTGTTATGTTTGGAATATATCCGTTAGAAGGTGTTAATGTACCTTCTGGTTTATAGCTGCCTGTTGCGCTAGTGTTTACAGGCCAAGTTGTAATATTATTAGCTGCGCTATCATCGAACTTTACGTTAAATGTGTATGATGTACTAGATGAGCCTCCGTTTTTTGTACATAATTCTAGTACTTTGTTAGATGGCGAAATTAGGAATAGTAACATTTCTGTATTATATCCGGCTTTATTTATACTGATATCTAGCGTTGTGTTACAAATAATTCCAGTTCTGCCTGAAACTACTAAATCAATAATACGGGTTGCACTATCGATTGAAAATGATGTTGAATTTGTAACAAGATTTGTTAGTGTTCCGCATGCTCCATAATCAGAGGTTACATTAGATAGTGATGTTGCTGAAGCTTGCGTTTTTACATCTTTAGTTAATTGAGTTCCTAATTTAACCCATTTGTTGGTTTGCCAATAATAATATCCAGGAGTTACGTTGTTAGGAGCTGTACCTGCTGTAGCTGTGTTCCAGATTATTGTACCGTCAACCGGTACACCATTTGTTTGTAGATTTCGTACTGTGGTATTATCCGTTACATTAGTTAAGGCAATTTGAGGTGTTATAAGTCCACCATTGTTGGATTGAATATCTAAAGCTCCGCGTGGAGTTGTAGTTCCGACTCCTACTTGTGCAAAAGCCGATAAAGAGGTTAGAGCTACTATTAGTGAAAATATTTTTACTTTCATTTTGCTACTTATTTAGAGTTGTTAGATTAAAAGAAAATTGTTGATTATTAACAGTTGGAGTTGTGGGTGCCCCTTTTACCCATAGTTGATAATAATAATCGGTATTATCAGTGAGATTTTCTTCTAAACATTGATTTTTTAAATTAGCCCATTGATTTTCTTGTGTTGAAGAATTGCTTACAGATAAAATAGTTCCAGGAAGCGTTGTAACAGTAGCTGAAGTTTGGTTGGATGTTGTACGCGTAATAACAGTTTGTAAACCATTAGCCTCAGCTATAGCTTGGTATGAACTCATTGCCATAACGTTTTTACCTGTAAGGGAATTAATGTTTTTTTGAGCAATTAATTTATAATCGTACGGAATTTCAGTATTTGAAGAGATACTTAAAGTAGCAGATAGATAATCAAAAATATCGATCCCTACATCGTCTCTTAAAACTAAAGTCCATCTTCCGTTAGGTTCTGATCCTACAAAACCTGCAAAGGTTGTAATGTTAGGAGTTTCTTCATCACTAGTAAGTGATCCCTCAGGTTTGTATGTCCCTGAAATATCCCCATTAAAAGTCCAAGAAGTTATGTTTGAGGCACCAGAATCAGCAAAAGTTACATCAAAGTTAAAAATATCAACGCGCCCACTAGGACCATTATCGGTACACAATTCTAAAACCTTACCATCAGGCGATTTTAAATACATATCAATTTCTTGAGGCCATGTATGTTTGAGTTTTATGTTGATAGAAACGTTACAAACTTTCCCTAATAATCCACTGATATCAAAATATCTATAAATAGTTCTGATATCAAAACTCTCCGCGTAAGTATCAGTTTTAACTGGATTAAGTGTACCACATGGACCTAATCTTGTTATGGAATGTGAGGTAGCATTTGCAGCAACCGTTTGGGTCGTACTCATGTCTTTTAATCCTTCCTGAAACTTTACCCATTGATTTATATACCAATAGTACAATCCTTGATTAGTTGTATTTGTACTATAGACCAAGGTTCCATTAATTAAGTTTCCACCTTGTGGATTTACGGTAGTTGGGTTCGAAATGTTTTGTATGTTTATCGCTGGAGGAATTAGACCAGCATTTGTAGAGCTAACATCTAGTGCAGCTCTAGGATTTGTAATATTAATTCCGGTTTGTGCCATGAGCATACCGGTAAATAACATAAAACTTACTACTATTTTTTTCCTCATTTTAATCACTTTTATTAGTGTTAAAATTATATAAAAATTATAATAAAAAATATTTAATTTGTTAAAAATCGTTGAAAAGTTAAAAATATTAATTAAAAAATAGTATTATGTAAGTTTTTTTTCACAAAAAAAGGCGTAAATTTTAAATTTACGCCTTTAAGGATTAATATAAAGTTTTTAAATTTTTAATTTGACCATTCGATAATCTAACTTTTAGTATATATGTTGTATTATCTTTTGTAAAATCAAATTTAAATTCTTTGTTATTGATGTTATTGTATTCTTTTACAAGTTTTCCACCTAAATCAAAGATTTGAATGTTTTTGATTTCAAATTTCTCAGATTGTAATTTGAATTCTGATTGATTGTAAACATGTAGTTTATTTTCTTCAAATTTTAGATTCGATTTTTTGCTAAATCTAATTTCGAATCTGTTATCTGATTTTCCTTTTTC
>CAVBJB010000047.1:0-9465 GCA_963595625.1 Lachnospiraceae bacterium
TAATGAAGTGGAGCTTTAAAAAGCGAGGGCGAAACACGCGACGTCTAAAAAACGACGGTAGGAGTTTTTGTGGACGGAACGCCCAAATAAAAAAAAATCCCAAGTTTAAAAAAACTCGGGATTGGTATGTATGGTGCTTAAAAAGCTACTACTTCTTTAATGCGGCGTAAAGCTTCTGTTAATAACTCCTCGCTTGTTGCGTAGGACATACGGATGCAGTTTGGGTTTCCAAATGCGGCTCCGGTTACTGTTGCTACGTTTGCATGTTCTAGCATGTATAACGATAAATCGTCTGCGTTGTTGATTAACGTTCCGTTTAATGTTTTCCCGAAAAATTCTGATACGTCTGGGAATACGTAAAATGCGCCTTCTGGTACGTTGATTTTAAATCCTGGAATTTCTTTTAATAATCCCACTACTAAATCACGACGTTTGTGGAAGGCTTGTGTCATGTAACCAAACTCTTTAGGATCTGTTTCTACAGCTACTATGGTTGCGCGTTGTGCAATAGAGTTTGCTCCAGAGGTTACTTGCCCTTGTAGTTTTGTACATGCTTTTGCTATAACTTCTGGTGCCCCGATATAACCAATACGGTATCCTGTCATGGCAAATGCTTTTGCTACTCCGTTAACGGTGATTGTTAAGTCGAACATACCTGGGATTGACGCTATTGAAGTGTGGTTTCCAGAAAAGTTTATGTGCTCGTAGATCTCGTCTGATACTACGTAGATGTTGTTTTTAATTAAAACTTGAGATAAGGCTGTTAGCTCCTCTTTGTTGTAAATAGATCCTGATGGATTACATGGTGAGCTAAACCACATCATTTTAGTTTTTGGTGTAACTGCAGCTGCAAGTTGCTCTGGTGTCATTTTAAAATCTGACTCTACAGATGTTGGCACTTCAACCGGAACTCCGCCTGCCATTTTTACAATTTCTGAATACGATACCCAATATGGAGCTGGTAAAATAACCTCGTCCCCAGGGTTAATCATTGCTTGAGCAATGTTGTATAACGATTGCTTAGCTCCCGTAGACACTACAATTTGGTTAACTGTGTACTCTAAATTATTGTCGCGTTTAAATTTATTAACAATGGCTTGTTTAAGTTCTAGGTAACCGTCTACCGGAGAGTATGTGCTCCAGTTCTCGTCGATCGCACGTTTAGCAGCTTCTTTAATCACGTCTGGCGTATTAAAGTCAGGCTCTCCTAAACTTAAACTAATAATATCTTTACCTTGCGCTTTTAATTCTCTAGCTTTAGCCGCCATAGCTAAGGTTTGAGAAACAGACAAATTGTTGATTCTATCTGAAAGTGGATTCATGTGTACGGGTATAAAAAATTAATGGTTGTGTTGATTTTTATTTAATCACCCAAATTTATACATAAATCCATAGGTTTTAGCTTTTTTAAGGCAAAAAAATACCATTTAAATTACTACTTTTGTACAAATTTTTATGCAATGCAAGATATTTTAAAATATTTTCCTGATTTAACGCCAGAGCAAATTGCTCAGTTCGAGAAATTAGAAGTTTTATACAAAGACTGGAATGCAAAAATCAATGTTATTTCTCGTAAAGACATTGACGAACTTTATACAAAACACGTTTTACACTCTTTAGGAATAGCTAAAGTACAAAAGTTTAACCCAGGTGCTCATATTATGGATGTAGGTACTGGTGGAGGTTTCCCTGCGGTACCGTTAGCTATTTTGTTTCCAGAAACTAATTTTTATGCTATAGACATTATTGCTAAAAAAATTAGAGTGGTGAATGAGGTAATTACAGGCTTAGGTTTAACTAACATTAAAGCGGAACAAAAGCGTGCAGAAAAGGTTGAGGAACAATTTGATTTTATTATATCGCGCGCGGTAACTAACATGCCCGATTTTGTAAGTTGGATCCGTCACCGTACTAAAAAAGACAATAACCACGAGTTGTTAAACGGAATCCTTTACTTAAAAGGAGGCGATTTAACAGAGGAGTTAAAAGACTATCCTCGTGCAACGCTTTATGATCTTTCAGATTATTTTGATAACGAATTTTTTGAGACTAAAAAAGTAGTACATATGCCTTTAAAATACAAAGGTGTTTAAAATATACAATCCCAATAGGTTTTTACTTGTTGGGATTTTTTTGTAGCGTTAACTTATTGGCGTTACACAAACTCTTTCTTCCTGCTTTCGCCTCAATCTTTTTATTATAGGCTTCGGGAACCTTCGCCTTTAATAAAAAGGATACCGGCTCTATCAGGGCTAAGGGCTTGGCTCTTGTCATTACACAAACTAAAGTGTCACAGAATATATAGTTATCAACATTGTTAACAAGTGTGTTGATAACTTGTGTTTATAAAAGGCTTATTTTATCTACTGAAATTCAAGCTTAAACAAAGTTATAAATAATTATTGTTTATAAATAGGTATATTGTTAATAACTTTTGTTAACAAAAAGGCATAAAAAAACCAGCTTATTAACAAGCTGGTTTTGTATTTTAAATTATCCTAAAAATGGATATCTATAATCTGTATCTGGTACAAAAGTTTCTTTAATAGTACGTGGAGATACCCAACGTAATAAGTTAATCATAGAACCTGCTTTATCGTTAGTTCCAGAACCTCTTGCTCCACCAAACGGTTGTTGTCCTACAACAGCACCTGTTGGCTTATCGTTAATGTAGAAGTTACCTGCTGCATTTTCTAACGCTTTAGTAGCGGTTTCTATAGCGTAACGACATCCTGAGAAAATCGCACCTGTTAAAGCGTATTGAGATGTAGAATCTACTAATTGCAACGACTCTTCCCATTGTGCATCTTCATACACATAAACCGTTAATACAGGACCAAATAATTCGCGCTCCATTGTATCATACTTAGGATTTGTTGTTACAATAACCGTTGGCTCAATAAACCAACCTTTAGATTTATCATAACCGCCACCAACAACAATTTCTGCCTCTGGAGATGCTTTAGCCTCGTCAATAGCTTTGGCTAATTTATCAAAAGATCCTTCTGTAATAACCGCAGAGATAAAATTACTCATATCCTCTGGAGATCCCATTTTAAATGAGTTAACATCCTCAATAACGTAGTTTTTAACTTGCTCCCATAATGAAGCTGGAATATACGCACGAGAAGCTGCTGAACATTTTTGTCCTTGATATTCAAAAGCACCTCTAGATAAAGCTGTAGCTACTTCTTTAGCATCTGCACTTGGATGTGCCCATACAAAGTCTTTACCACCAGTTTCACCTACAATACGTGGGTACGTTTTGTATTTGTTGATGTTGTTACCAATAGTTTTCCAGAAATCATTAAATACTCCTGTTGATCCTGTAAAGTGGATACCTGCAAAATCTGGAGAGTTTAAGATCGTATCCGTAATCATTCCTGAATTACCGTAAACTACATTAATAACACCGTCTGGTAAACCTGCTTTTTTAAATACTTCAACAATTACATTTGCTGAGTAAATTTGAGTAGCTGCTGGTTTCCATACCACAACGTTACCCATCATAGCTACACATGATGGTAAGTTACCAGAGATAGCAGTAAAGTTAAATGGAGTAATGGCATATACAAAACCTTCTAACGGGCGTTGCTCTACACGGTTCCAAATTCCTTTTGATGAATTAGGTTGTTGTTTGTAAATCTCAGTCATGTATTGTACGTTGTAACGTAAAAAGTCGATAAACTCACATGCTGAGTCAATTTCTGCTTGGTGAACGGTTTTACCTTGAGCAATCATTGTAGATGCATTAATTTTAGCACGGTACGGACCAGCTAATAATTCAGCGGCTTTTAAAAAGATAGCAGCTCTTTGTTCCCAAGCCATTTGAGACCATTTTTTACGAGCCTCTAAAGCCTCTGCAATTGCTTTTTTTACTAAAGCTTCATCCGCTTCATGATATACACCTAAATGGTGTTGGTGATCGAACGGAGGAAATAAATTTTTTGTATTACCAGTTCTGATTTCTTCTTTACCAATATATAATGGAATATCTACAGTTTGAAAGTATAAAGATTTAAACGCTTTTAAAACTTCTTCTCTTTCTACAGATCCTGGAGCATAAGATTTAACGGGTTCGTTAACCGCTGCAGGAACATTGAAAAATCCTTTTGACATAATTAAAAACTTAAAATGAAGTTGATTGTTTTGCGAATATACAAAATAAAGCGCTTTATAACCATGAAATTATGAATCAGGGAAGTACAAAAATCTAGTTTATTGCAAAAGGTGCATTAAGTTTAAATTTTGGGATTGTTACGTTAAATATAGATGTAGTGGAGTAATTGATCATTTTGAAAAATCCTTTCATAGCACCTATGGGAGAATGTAATAAGCAAAATGATTCATAAGTATGAGATTCACCAGGTTTAATCACAGGTTTTTTTCCGAGTACACCTTCGCCATCCACATATTCTTTATCGTTTAGTGCATCCATTATTATCCAATGTCTTGTAAGTAATTGAGCTGTATCATTGGAATGATTTTCTATAGTAATTCGATACGTAAAGGCATAGTAAGTTCTGTACTTTTTTAAATAAGTACCTTGAAACTTAATTTTAACTATGATTTTAATTCCGTTCGTAATTTGTGATACCATCAGTAACTAGAGCTTAGGTATATCAAAAATACATATTTAAAGCTTAAAAATATCACAAAAGAAATAAAAAAAGCCACCATGATAATGGTGGCTTTTAAAAAATTTATTTAATTTTTTTAATTGCTAAGTGTTTAACTGATTCAGCCATTTTAGCTTTAATTGCTGTAGATTTTGTATTTCTACCTGCAGGTCTTTCGTCAGTGTTGTAAGTTGTTAAGAATGTTTCTCCTTGGTAAATAAAGTTATAGTTATTTGTACCTTTAGTGAATTGAGAAACTAAATTAGTTGTACCTTCAGCTGTTTCGTCAGATAAAGCTAATTCATTAATAGTTACAAGTCCTGTTCCTGTGTTAGTTTGATCTGAACCAACCTCTACATTATTTAAATATACATAAGCCATTGCCCAGTATTTTTCTGACGCTTGGTCAGGTAAAACTAAATCACCAAATTCTGTAATTGAATTATCAGTGATTTGAATAGTATTATTTTTAACTAATACTAATGCATAGTGATACATTGAATCTTCATTGTAAAGGTTTACGTAGTATCCATATGCGTATCCTCCCGTTGGGAAATTATAAATTGCTGGATAATTATCAACTTCACCACCGTAATTTGATGTTACTAATTCATAGTAAGAACCTTCGATTGGAGATTCAGTACCATTAAAGTTAAGTGTATTAACTGTTTGAGGAGTTGGTTGAGTAGGTTCAGTAGGCTGAGTAGGCTCAGTTGGTTGAGTAGGCTCAGCAGGAGTTTCTACATTATTAGTTCCTTTATCATCATCAGAACTACATGATGTTAATGTTGAACTTAATACAAAGCAAAGTAAAGAGGCAGATAATAATAATTTTTTCATAACTAAAATTTAATGAATTGTTAATTGTAACAAAAATTCAAATTTAGTTTGTTTTTTGCAAGATAAATATTGTTAAATTTTGTATTTTAACTTATTTGTTTGTATGTATTAAAAATTCCAACCTTTATAGGATGGAATTTGAGTTTATTTTAATAAATTATTATTAATTTATAATATTTACTGAGGTAGCCTCTCCTTTGCCAATTACCTTGTAATATCTATCGTTATTACCTTTATAATACGCAAGGATTGTATATAAATTCTCCGTTTGATAAAAGTTTCCATCTATAGCATTTGCACTTTCTATAGTTTTATTTTTATTTACAATTGTATATTCAAAATTTGTAAAGCCTTGTTTTATTAAAAGTGGAATCTCATATAATCCATTATTTTTATTAAAGATCATTTTATTTTCCTCTGTTAAATGGTAATTATTAAACATACCCGTAACATAAATCTCTTTACCTATCATCTCATCTTGCTGCAGTGAAAAATAAACCCAAGCATAATCCGCTTCTATTTCTGGATTTTCGGAATTTAAATTTCTTACTTGAAAATTACCGTTTATATCAGGGAAATAAGTGTAAGATGAGTTGCCTCTCGGGATAGAAGTATGTAAAATGGTGTTGTATAAATCACCAGAAGTTACACGTGCAATATTATTAGCATTGACTCTTATATTGTTGTTGTCAAAATACATAAATTCATTACCGCCATAATACTGTGTTTCTTTATCGTATTTATATATTAAATCGTTACCAATAGTGTATTGCGGTTTTATGTTATATTTAGCAGTATGCCATTTTGCATTTTGTAAAATAACCAAGGATACATTTTTTATGGGATTTTGTAGTTGCAAATCTCCCATTTTTACTGCAAAATCTAAATTTTGTACTTGATCAATGGTTTTTATTTCTCTTCCTCTTTTTACTTGTATTGGGATATTAACCATCTCCTCGTACAATACAAATTTTCTAGAAAATAGAACTTCCCTGCGATCATTAGTTATTTTTAAAATGTAATTTCCACTTAAAAGCAAACGAAGTTGCTGATTAGGTACTTCTAATTTGTAATGCGAATACATTTGTAATGTATTAAAAGAGTTTACATAATCAGTAAGTCTAACATCATCAATACCCTTTAAATATTCTTGTTTAATAAGTCCGCTAGGTTGCCAATTTATATCACAATGTGTAATGGTAAAATAGTAGTCATTATCTGTTCCAAATAAATCATCAAACTCAAATGTAAAAGCATCACCTAATTTAAATATCGGCACTACGTTAAAACCACCCTTTTTAAAAGTTACAGTTTTTATATTATAGGGAGGAATCACTTCATTTTCAATCTGTCCAAAACTTACTGAAAATATTAAAAGGAATGCAATACAAAGTATATTTTTCATATAAATAATATTAATATGGTAAAGTTAACCATTTTGAGTTTAGTATAGAATTTGATTTATTAAGAATTTAAATGTTAAATAAAATTAAAAATTAATTCATTTACAACGTTATTTAACTATTTTAGTAATCAAAACTAATAAAATTATGAATTTAAAGAGAATTTCTTTAGGGTTGTTACTGCTCCCGATTTCTTTTTTTGCTCAGAATATAGATTTAACAAAATCTATACCAACTGATGCAGATGTTAAAATAGGTAAACTTAAAAATGGTTTAACTTATTACATCAAAAAAAATGCTAAGCCAGAAAATAAAGTTGATTTACGTTTAGTGGTAAATGCAGGTTCTATTCTAGAAGATGAATCACAGTTAGGTTTAGCTCACTTTATGGAGCATATGGCTTTTAACGGAACCAAAAATTTTCCTAAAAACCAATTGGTTGATTATTTACAAAGTATAGGCGTAAAGTTTGGTCAACACTTAAATGCCTATACTAGTTTTGATGAAACAGTTTATTTCTTGCCTATTCCGTCAGACGATAAATCTAAAATCGATAAAGGTTTTCAAATACTTTCTGATTGGGCTTTCAACGTAGTATTAACTAAAGAAGAAATTGATAAAGAAAGAGGAGTTGTATTAGAAGAATACCGTATTGGGCAAGGCGCTCAAAAAAGAATGATGGGTAATTTTATGCCTAAATTATTCTACAATTCTCATTATGCAAACCGTTTACCAATTGGTAAAAAAGAAATTCTAGAAAATTTTAAACCAGAAGTTTTACAAAAATTTTATAAAGATTGGTATAGACCTGATTTAATGGCTGTTGTAGTTGTAGGTGATATCGATGTTGCCGAAATGGAAGCTAAAATTGTAAAAGAATTCTCTAAATATAAAAATCCTAAAAAACCTGTTGAACGTAAATACTTTGATGTTCCTAACCACAAGGAAACTTTTGTTGCGATAGAAACGGATAAAGAAGCAACAAACAACAACATTCAAATTGTTTATAAAGATCAAGGTTTACCTAAAAAGAAAACGACTCAAGGAGATTTAAAAGAGGAGTTAATAGATAATCTGTTCTCTCAAATGTTAAACGAACGTTTATCACAAAGAGCACAAGATAAAGTTCCGCCTTTTATCTATGGATATTCTTACCACGGAAAATTATGGGCTCGTACCAAAGAGGCGTTCCAATCAGTTGCAATGTCTAAGGATAACGAACAATTAATTGCATTACAAGCATTGTCATTAGAAAACGAACGTGTTAAAAAATTCGGATTTACTCAAGAGGAACTAGATCGTGCTAAATCTGAATTTTTGGTTTATGCAGAAAAACAGTATGCTGAAAGAGATAAACAAAATTCATCTAAATACGTAAATGAGTATCAAGCCAATTTCTTAACACAAGAACCAATACCAGATACGGCGTGGTCTTATAATTTCATGAAATCTGTTTTACCTACAATTTCTTTAAAAGAGGTAAACGAATTAATTAATAAATACATTCACGAAGATAATCGTGTAATTGTACTTACAGGTCCAGAGAAGGACGGTAATGTAAAACCTACAGAAGCGCAAGTTTTAGCTAGTTTAAAAGTAAACCCAGCAGATGTTACGCCGTACAGTGAAACTAAATTACCAGAAAAATTAGTAGCGAACTTACCAGCACCTGGTAAAATTGTTGCAAGAGACGAGAATAAAAAATTAGGAACCAAATCTTTTACACTATCTAACGGTGCCAAAGTAACGTTTAAAGTTACAGATTTTAAAAACGATGAAATTTTATTTCAAGGTGTAAGTAAAGGTGGGACAAATTTATTAAGTCATGACCTTTATAAACAAGTAAGTTCGGCTTTATCATTTGTTAGTCAAGGAGGAGTTTCAGGAGTTAAAGCTGTTGATTTACCTAAATATTATGCGGGTAAATACGTTTCTGTATCTCCATTTATATCTGGTACTACCGAAGGGTTTAGAGGATCATCAACTCCTAAAGATTTAGAATATTTATTTGAGGGATTATATGCTTATGTAACAGCTACAAATTATGACGAAGATGTGTTTAACACAAACGCAGAAAAAAATCTTTCGTACATGAAAAATATGTTATCTCAACCAACTACATATTTTTATAAAGAAATTTCTGATTTCACAAACAAAAATAATCCTCGATACAATGGTTTTTTACCAACAGAAAAAGATTTTACTATAGCAAACTATAAAAAAGCTTATGAAATTTACAAAGAACGTTTTGCAAACATAGGCGATTTTGAATTTTTCTTTGTGGGTAACGTAATCGAAAAGCAGTTAGAGGATTTAGCGGTTAAATACATTGGGGCTTTACCAGGTAATACTACTAAAGAAAAAATTGTAGATACAGGTGTAAGAAGCTTCTCTGGTGCACATAAAATGATTGTAAACAAAGGTCAAGATCCAAAATCAACGGTTACTATCAGAATGAATGGTGAAACAACTTACAATGCCAAAGAGGCTTTAGCGCTTTCGGCTTTAGGAGAAGTTTTAACTATTAAGTTGGTAGAAGAATTAAGAGAAAATGAAAGTGGAGTTTACGGTATTGGAGCTAGTGGTTCTATGAGTAAATTACC
>CAVBJB010000048.1:0-9154 GCA_963595625.1 Lachnospiraceae bacterium
AGATTCAGATTTATAAACGTTGTGAGTCTAGTTTTGAATTAATATCTTTGTATGATAAATCAGACCAAATTAAAGATCTGAAATTAAAAGATTTAATTACGAAATTTATTTTATGAAATTAGATAGAAAAGACATTCTTAAAGCGTTAGAAACTATTACTATTGCTGGAGAAGGTAAAAATATGGTAGAAAGTGGTGCGGTTCAAAACGTAGTTACTTTTGGAAACGAGGAAGTTGTTGTTGATCTTTTATTACACACTCCCGCTATGCACATTAAAAAACGTGCAGAAGACGATATTAAAAATTTAATTCACACTACATATTCAAAAGATGTTAATGTAAAAGTTAACATTAAAGTTGAAACTCCAGAAAAAACAGAAATTAAAGGAAAACAAATTCCTGGAATTTCTAACATTATTGCAGTTTCATCTGGTAAAGGTGGAGTTGGTAAATCTACAATTACTGCAAATTTAGCAGCTACATTAGCAACAATGGGCTTTAAAGTTGGTGTTTTAGATGCCGATATTTACGGGCCTTCTATGCCAATTATGTTTGATGTTGAGACTGCGAAACCAATCTCTGTAATGGTTGATGGAAAATCTAAAATGCAACCTATTACAGCTTACGGAGTAGAAATTCTTTCTATCGGATTCTTTACATCTCCAGACCAAGCCGTTATTTGGAGAGGGCCAATGGCAGCTAAGGCATTAAACCAAATGATCTTTGAGGCTAACTGGGGAGAATTAGACTTTTTATTATTAGACTTACCTCCAGGAACAGGAGACATTCATCTTTCTATCATGCAATCGTTACCTATTACAGGTGCAGTTGTAGTATCAACTCCACAAGCTGTAGCTTTAGCTGATGCTAAAAAAGGAGTAGCAATGTTCCAAAACGAAAGTATTAACGTACCAGTTTTAGGTATTATCGAAAATATGGCGTACTTTACACCTGAGGAGCTTCCAAATAACAAGTACTACATTTTTGGACAAAATGGAGCAAAAAATTTAGCAGAAGATATTCAAGTTCCATTTTTAGGAGAAGTTCCAATTGTACAATCAATCCGCGAAGCTGGAGATTACGGAAGACCTGCTGCTTTACAACAAGATACACCAGTATCTCAAGCCTTCACAGAAATCGCTAGAAAGGCGGTTGAACAAGTAGTTGCACGTAACGAAAACTTACCGCCTACAGAAGCAGTTAAAATTACTACTATGGCTGGATGTTCAGCAGTAAAAAAATAAAACAGTTATGACTACAGAAGAAATTAAAATTGAAGTTGAAAAGGCGCTAGAAGAAATTAGACCTTTCTTAATATCTGATGGTGGAAATATTTCTTTAGTTGATATTGAAGAGAACAAACACGTTAAAGTTAGATTAGAAGGAGCATGTACTTCTTGTAGTTTAAATTTTTCAACACTTAAAGCAGGTGTAGAAACGACTATTAAAAAGTACGTTCCACAAATTGAAACTGTAGAAAATATAGCTTACTAATATTATTTCCTTTATCTTAATTCTATAGTTATGATAAAGGAAATTTATTTTAAAATATTCCTTGAAAATGATTCAAACTGATATTATAATTATTGGAGCTGGCCCAACAGGATTATTTGCTGTTTTTGAGGCTGGACTTTTAAAACTTCGTTGTCATATTATTGATGGACTACCTCAACCCGGGGGGCAATTAACGGAATTGTATCCTAAAAAACCAATTTTTGATATTCCAGGTTATCCTTCTGTAGGTGCTGCAGAGTTAATTGATAATTTAATGGAACAAATTAAACAATTTGAGCCTGGTTTTACTCTTAACGAAGTTGCTGAAACAATTGAAAAATTAGAAGATGGATCTTTTATCGTAACAACAAACAAAGGCACTAAACACCACGGTAAAGCAGTAGCTATTGCTGGTGGTTTAGGAAGTTTTGAACCTCGTAAACCTTTATTAGATAATTTAGCTTATTATGAAGATAAAGGGGTTGAGTATTTTGTGAAAAATCCGGAACTATTTAGAGATAAAAAAATTGTGATTGCCGGGGGTGGCGACTCAGCATTAGACTGGTCTATTTTCTTAGCTAATGTAGCGTCTGAGGTAACATTAGTACACAGACGTAATGAGTTTAGAGGAGCATTAGATTCTGTAGAAAAAGTACAAGAATTAAAAAATCAAGGTAAAATTAATTTAATTACTCCTGCTGAGATTACTCAAATTCACGGTCAAGACAAGGTAGAAGGTGTTACAATTGCCGTAGACGGTCAAGAACCATTTGTAAAGGATTGTGATTACTTTATTCCGTTATTTGGTCTTACACCTAAATTAGGACCTATAGCCAATTGGGGATTAGAGATCGAGAAAAATGCAATTAAAGTAAACAATGCTTTAGATTACCAAACCAATATAGAGGGTATTTACGCTATTGGGGATGTTAATACTTACCCAGGTAAATTAAAATTAATTTTATGTGGTTTTCATGAAGCTACATTAATGTGTCAATCCGTTTACAACAAAATTAATCCAGGAAAAAAATACGTATTAAAATACACAACAGTATCTGGAATTGATGGTTTTGATGGTACACGTAAAGAAGCAGAAAAAGCGGTAGTAAAATCTATCAACTAAATAAAAAAGGCTAGGATTACTCCTAGCCTTTTTCTTTAAAGAAAAGTCGAGACCTAAATCTCGACTTTCTACGTATTATTTTTTAATGAATTTAATAGTTTGTGAACCTTTTTCAGCATCAACTTTAATCATATAAATACCTGCAGCTAAATCTTCAATATTAATTGATAAATCCGTCGTTGCAGAAATTCCTTTAGATTTTACTACTTGTCCTAACGTATTAAAAATAGTATACGTTTTAGGTAAAGCCTCTTTTCCAATAGAAATATTTAAAAAAGAATTTGCTGGGTTTGGATAAACTCCAAAACTTGATAAAGTATTAAAATCCTCAGTCCCTAGAGTTGCATTTACAGTAAATTTAAATTGAGTTAAACTTGTCATTGGATAGAGTACTCTTAAAATATCAGATTCCGAAGCATATGGAGGTTTTAAAAAATAAACAGGCCATCCCATTAATCCATCACCGTCAGAATCTGTTAACGAAACAGTATAACATCTTCCGGAAACTAAATTATTTAATACCACTTGTTGTGTTGAATTACGTGTAGTTGCTGGTAAAGTTCCATTAGCGATAACAGTTCCTAAATTATCTACAACATTATAAGACATTTCTTGTAAATAACCATCAGAATAAAACAATAATAGAGCTTGATTACTTGTAACATTTGTAGATGGGAACACATATAAATTTGCTGTATTATTAAAAGTATTATCATCCTCACTACCATTAACCGATACCAATCTAAATAACACCTCGTTTTCATCAAAAGATCTATAAGGTATATTTAAAGAAATATTTTGCGTACCATTAACAGCAATATTTCCTGTAAAAGTATAGTTAGATACAACAGTTCCATTAATTAAATATTCTATAAAAGCATTTGTAATTGCTACGTTACCGGTATTCATTAAATCAATGCTAGCTGTAAAGTTCTGGTTACACTCATTAGAATTTATTGATACCTTAAGTGCACCATCTTTAGTAATATTTGAAGGTCTAGCATTACATGCTCCAGATGTAGCTAAAGTTTTACGTCTAGGAGAATTTAATAATACGGCTCTAATCCTCGCTTTTTGATCATTGGTAAATTTATTTAAACAAATATCTCGAGGATAATCCATATAATTCGTAAAATTATCTAAACCAGGATCATTAGGACAAGAATCATACTGAACAGTACAATTATTTCGTAAAGTAGTTTGAGCAGGAGTATCTAAGCAAAAATCATTATAACTGTCTGTTTCATCTACAGTACAGCTAGAGTTATCTCCATTTACATGTCGTAAACCCAAGTAATGCCCAACCTCATGTGTTGTAGTACGTCCTAAATCAAAATTAGTAATATAACTACCAGATGCGTATTGAGAACTACCAAAACATCTATAATCAATGATTACACCATCTGTATTTGGCGAATCGTCTTGGTCTAAACCATCTAATCCCGAACGAACAGGAAATTGTGCGTATCCAAGTACTTGATATAAATCACTTGAACTTCTTGAATAAAAATCTCCAACCCAAATATTCATATACTTTGTAGGGTCCCAAATGGTATTAGGCTTTATATTACCTTCTATAGTCGATTCATTATAGTAATTAGCAGTAATTCCTAAATCTCTAATATTAACACGATTAATACCGTTGGTAGATAATCCCGTAGGAGTTTGTTGTACTAAACAAAACTCTACCTCTACATCGGCCCCATTAGCATCACTGTTATAACCATTAGTATTTAACATTCTACGGTAATCTTGATTTAAAACCGTAATTTGAGATTGAACTTGTAAATCAGAAATATTAGATCCTGTACCAACAGTTTGTCCCGTATGTAAAACATGCACTACAACAGGTATCGTAATTACAACATTTGTTTGTCTTTGGTTTGCTGTTTTCAGTTTTGATTCTTTAATTTTACCAGCAATCCAGCTTTCAAATTCAGCGTCATTTTTACTTGGATTTTTAGTTTTTAAATAATCATTATACTCTGTAGAAGCACATCTGATGATCTCCTTACCATCAATTTTTTCATATTCTTTGGTTTTACCAAATAATTTTCTTGTAAAATTTTCCTGCCCAAACAATGAAGTGGTAGAGATTACCAGAGCTAAGGTAAATTTTAAGAGAGTAGATTTTTTCATAAAAGGTTAATATTAAAATACTTAATAAATATAATTAACTTATTATTAACATGGTAAAAATTATTACAAAACTTTTAAATAATTTTATATACATGTACCTTTACGCAAAATATATACAATGTCTGATATTAAAATTACCATTATAGATCGAGAAGGTGTTGCTCATGAAATTGATGCTCCTACCGATATGAACATGAATATTATGGAAGTTGTACGTGCCTATGAACTAGCCCCAGAAGGAACCATAGGAATTTGTGGAGGTATGGCTATGTGCGCTTCTTGCCAATGTTACGTATTAAACGATGTTGAATTACCAGAAAAAAATCAGGATGAAGAGGCTATGTTGTGGGAGGCATTTAATGTAAAAGATAACAGCCGTTTAGGTTGCCAAATTAATATAACTCCAGAAATTGAAGGTTTAATAGTAGAACTTGCTCCTGAAGCTTAATTCTTTTAAGCGTAATCGCTAGGGATTAAAATATACCATTTTCCTGCTTTCGCCTTAATCTTGTTTTACGCTAGCGCTGCAAACAAGGATACCGGCTCTATCAGGGCTAAAAATTATCCATTTTAAAGAAATCTCAACAACTAAAAATCAAAGTAATTTAACTACCTTGTATAAAAATTTAATCCTATGATTTTAGTAACAGGTGCAACAGGATTAGTAGGAGCACATTTACTCTTAAAACTTTTACAAACTAATTCTGATTTAGCTATTAAAGCATTATATCGTACAGAAAACAAAAAAGAGTACGTTAATCAATGGTTAAAATCTAAACTTCCGCAAATTAACCTTTCTAAAATTATTTGGGTTAAATCTTCAATAACAGATATCCCAGAGTTAGAAAAAGCATTCATTAATTGTACACATGTATATCATTGTGCAGGATTAATTAGCTTTAATCCTAATGATTTAAAAATTCTAAACAAAACTAATATTGAGGGGACTGCAAATATGGTAAATTTAGCCTTACATTTTAATGTAACTAAATTTATACACGTAAGCTCAATAGCCACTTTAGGGGATCCTAATAGTAACGGAATTATTACAGAAAATAGTTACTGGAATCCAGAAAAATACAATGGGGATTACGCTATAAGTAAAAATGGTGGGGAAATTGAAGTTTGGAGAGCCATTAATGAAGGATTAAATGCTGTTATTGTAAATCCTGGCGTTATTCTAGGAGATGGTTTTTGGCATGCAGGTAGTGGTGAAATGTTTAAACAAATTTATAAGGGTTTTCCTTTTTATACTAAAGGGTCTACAGGTTTCATTGCAGTTTGTGATGTTGTTGATATTATGATTAAACTTATGGAAAGTTCAACAACAAATCAACGTTATATTCTTGTAGAAAAATCATATACTTACCAACAAATTTTAAACTTAATAGCAACTGAATTAAATAAACCTAAACCTAAATTTTACGTATCACCTTTTATAACTAATCTTATTTGGAGAACAAACAGCTTACTAAATACTCTATTTAATTTTAAAATACTATTAAGTAAAGATACAGCTACTTCAGCACACACAATAAGTAATTACAGTAATGATAAAATTACTGAAACATTAGGTTTTATTTTTAAAGATACACCTAGCTATATATCTGAGTTAGCAGAGTTATATAAAAAAAGCACGGAAAACTAGTTTTCCGTGCTTTTTTTATTTTGAATTAGAATACTTAGATCTAAAATCTTTTAATCTATCATATACTCTTTTATTCATATCTTCATATTCCTTATAATCATTTGCATAATAAAGTGTACTCGAAACTATAGCAGCACTGTCAAATCCAAATCTCTTTTTTATGTAAGAGTAGGTGTCCATAATTTTACCCGAATCAGTTCTCGATGTATTTTCTGCAGCTTGCATAATAGACATTTCAAACATAACATCCTCTAACTCATCTTTGGATAATAAAACTTCTGGTTTTTCCCCATATTTAGATGAGCAACTAATTAAAACCAATACAGAAAATATAAGTAAGAATTGTTTCATTTTTTATGTTTTAACGATCAAAAGTTAAACGTTGACCTACTCTGATATCTTTGACTTTAGAATTCGAATATACAATATTTCCGTTTACAAATGTATGAGTAACCCTAGATTTAAAGTTAATACCCTCAAATGGAGACCATCCGCATTTAGATAAAATATTTTCTCTTTTTACATTCCATGGCATATGCGTATTAACAATAGCGATGTCCGCAAAGTATCCTTCTTTAATAAATCCTCGCTTCTCAATTTTAAAAATCTTAGCTGGATTATGACACATTTTTTCAACAATTTTTTCTACGGATATTTTACCCTGTAAATGTTTTTCAAAAAGTGCAATTAAAGCATGCTGAACTAAAGGTCCTCCAGATGGGCAAGTTAAATAACTATTTTGTTTCTCTTCTATTGTATGTGGTGCGTGGTCCGTAGCAATCACATCGATTTTATCCTCTAAAAGCGCTTTCCATAAAGCTTGACGATCATCTTCAGATTTTACAGCTGGATTCCATTTTATATACGCTCCTTTTGTTTTGTAATCGTCAGAATTAAACCATAAATGGTGAACACAAACTTCAGCCGTAATTTGTTTATCTTCTACCGCTAATTTATTTTCAAAAAGCTCTAATTCTTTAGCTGTAGATACATGGAATACATGTAATCTAGCTCCAGTTTTCTTTGCTAACTCAATGGCTTTAGAAGAGGATTTGTAACATGCCTCAACATCTCTAATAACAGGATGCTGATCCATTGGAATATTATCCCAATAAATTTCTTTAGCTTTAGCTAAATTAGATTGTATAGTAGCTTCGTCTTCACAATGTACAGCGATTAACATTTTTGTAGAAGAAAAAATCTTTTCAATTGTCTCAGGATCGTCTACTAACATATTTCCTGTTGAAGACCCTAAAAACATTTTAATTCCAGCTACATTTTTAGGATTTGTTTTTAAAACTTCTTCCAAATTATCATTAGTAGCCCCCATCATAAATGAATAGTTAGCGTAAGATGTTCTAGAAGCAATTTCATATTTTTGTTCTAATAACTCTTGTGTAACAGCATTAGGTACCGTGTTTGGTTGCTCTATAAATGAAGTGATTCCACCTGCAACTGCAGCTTTACTTTCAGTCTCTATAGTCCCTTTATGTGTTAAACCAGGTTCTCTAAAATGTACTTGATCGTCTATTACACCCGGAATCAAATAATTACCCTCAGCATCAATAATTTTAAAGTCAGAAGATTTAGGACTTATTTTTTCAGCGATTTCTTTTATAATCTCTCCTTCAATAAATACGTCTCCCTCAAAAATAGAACCTTCGTT
The DNA here is from genome assembly GCA_963595625.1 of Lachnospiraceae bacterium. GTDB lineage: Bacteria > Bacteroidota > Bacteroidia > Flavobacteriales > Flavobacteriaceae > Flavobacterium. The sequence goes on from CAVBJB010000048.1 coordinate 8,070, forward strand.
TACTATTTTCGCATTCTTAATTAAAACCCTATTCATTTTATTATATTCTATTAAAAAGCTTTCTTAAGCGTAATGATATTACACCAAAAACTGCTTCCTTTATTATGGAATTACTCATTTTAGACTCTCCCTTTGTACGATCTGTAAATATGATAGGTACTTCCTGAATTTTTAAATTGTTACAAAAAGCCCTATATTTCATTTCGATCTGAAAAGCGTAACCAACAAACTTAATTTTTTCTAAATTTATTTTTTTTAGGGTTTCCGCTTTATAGCAAACAAAACCCGCGGTCGTATCGTTTATATTCATCCCTGTAATAATATTTACATAAACAGATGCAAAATAAGATAACAATACTCTACTTAAAGGCCAATTCACCACGTTTACACCTGTAATATATCTTGATCCGACTGCTAAATCAGCACCTTGTTTACAAGCTTTATATAAAGGAATTAAATCTTTTGGATTGTGAGAAAAATCGGCATCCATTTCAAAAATATAATCGTATTTTTTGTTTAATGCCCAATTAAAACCGTATACATAAGCTGTCCCCAAACCAAGCTTACCTTTACGTTGTTCCAAAAAAAGTTTATCTACATACTTGGTTTGTAATTCTTGTACTTTTTGTGCCGTACCATCGGGAGAATTATCGTCAACAACCAAAATATGAAAATTGTAATCTAAAGCAAATACAGCATTTATTATGGCTTCGATATTATCAATTTCATTATACGTAGGTATAACAACTATACCATTATTCATAGATTTACAAAATTTTGATACAAAAATACATTTTTTAATTTGGCCTACATACTTTAAAGTGATAATTAAATTTTAAAAATAAAAAAGCATTAAATTTGCAGGACTATGAACGAGCTAATATTATCAAACAGAAACTTATACAATACGGATTGGGCTACTTTATTATTCCTAATTTGCTTGCTTTTACTTGCTATTAATAGACAGTTGTTTTACGTACAATTTAAGGATTATATTAAATTGCCTTTTAATGATAAGTTTATTAAAATTTATAAAGAACCAGAACATTTAAAAAGCTGGTTTACCTTTGCATTGTATATTGTTC
>CAVBJB010000049.1:0-9131 GCA_963595625.1 Lachnospiraceae bacterium
TGAAGAAAGAAAAGGTTTAGGATTACACCCAAAACCTATCGATGGTGCTGAATTATTAAGTGAAATTATAGCACAAATTAAAGATGTTAACAACGAATACCGTGAGGATTCTGTTAAGTTTTTTGTTTACAACACATTGCCTGGTACTACATCAGCAGCAGGTGTTAAAGCTCAATTTTTAAAAGAGATCATCTTAGGTCAAGAAACTGTTGCTGAAATCACTCCTGCTTTTGCTTTAGAGTTATTATCTCACATGAAAGGTGGACCATCTATCGCAGTATTGTTAGATTTAGCATTAGGAAACGATGTTGAAATTGCTAAGCAAGCTGCTGAAGTATTAAAAACTCAAGTTTTCTTATATGATGCAGATACAGCTCGTTTAGCTGATGCATACAAAGCAGGAAACGAAATCGCTAAAGATATTTTAGAGAGCTACGCAAAAGCGGAATTCTTTACAAAATTACCAGAAGTTCCAGAGGAAATTAAAGTTGTGACTTATATCGCTGCAGAAGGTGATATCTCAACTGATTTATTATCTCCAGGTAACCAAGCGCACTCACGTTCTGACCGTGAATTACACGGACAATGTATGATGTCTCCTGCTCAGCAAGCAGAAATTGTTGCTTTAAAAGCACAACATCCAGATGCTTCTGTAATGTTGATCGCTGAAAAAGGAACAATGGGAGTTGGATCTTCTCGTATGTCTGGTGTTAACAACGTGGCTTTATGGACAGGTAAACAAGCTTCTCCATACATTCCATTCGTAAACATCGCTCCAATCGTAGCAGGTACAAACGGAATTTCTCCAATTTTCTTAACTACTGTAGACGTAACTGGTGGTATCGGTATCGACTTACAAAACTGGGTTAAGAAAACAGATGCTGAAGGAAATGTTGTTCGTAATGAAAACGGTGATATCGTTTTAGAGCAAGCTTATTCTGTAGCTACAGGAACGGTGTTAACAATTAACACGAAAACTAAAAAATTATACAACGGAGACGTTGAATTAAAAGATATTTCTAAATCATTTACACCTCAAAAATTAGAATTCATCAAAGCTGGAGGTTCTTATGCTGTAGTATTTGGTAAAAAAATTCAAACATTTGCAGCTGAAACTTTAGGAATTACTGCTCCAACAGTTTTTGCTCCTGCTAAAGAGGTTTCTGTAGAAGGTCAAGGTTTAACTGCTGTTGAAAAAATCTTCAACAAAAACGCTGTAGGTGTAACTCCAGGTAAAACATTACATGCAGGATCAGACGTACGTGTGAAAGTAAACATCGTAGGTTCTCAAGATACTACAGGTTTAATGACTGCTCAAGAATTAGAGTCTATGGCTGCTACAGTTATTTCTCCAATTGTTGACGGTGCATACCAATCAGGATGTCACACTGCATCTGTATGGGATAAAAAAGCACAAAACAACATCCCTAAATTAATGAAGTTCATGAACGACTTCGGGGTAATCACTGCACGTGACCCTAAAGGAGTTTATCACTCAATGACTGACGTTATCCACAAAGTATTAAACGATATTACAGTTGATGAGTGGGCAATCATTATTGGTGGTGACTCTCACACGCGTATGTCTAAAGGGGTTGCTTTCGGTGCCGATTCAGGTACAGTTGCATTAGCTTTAGCTACAGGTGAGGCTTCTATGCCAATTCCAGAATCTGTAAAAGTAACATTCAAAGGTGAGATGAAACAACACATGGATTTCCGTGATGTGGTACACGCTACACAATTACAAATGTTACAACAATTCGACGGTGAAAACGTATTCCAAGGTCGTATCATCGAAGTTCACATCGGAACTTTATTAGCCGATCAAGCGTTTACATTCACAGACTGGACGGCAGAGATGAAAGCAAAAGCATCTATCTGTATTTCTCAAGACGAAACATTAATTCAATCGTTAGAAATTGCGAAGTCTCGTATCCAAATCATGATCGATAAAGGTATGGACAACAAAAACCAAGTATTACAAGGTTTAATTGACAAAGCAAACAAACGTATCGAAGAAATCCGTTCAGGTGAAAAACCAGCGTTACAACCAGACGCTAACGCTAAATATTATGCTGAAGTAGTGATCGACTTAGACGCTATCGAAGAGCCAATGATTGCTGACCCAGACGTTAACAATGCTGATGTATCTAAACGTTATACTCACGATGTAATCCGCGGGTTATCTTACTACGGTAACGATAAAAAAGTAGATTTAGGATTCGTAGGATCTTGTATGGTTCACAAAGACGACTTAAAAATCGTTTCTCAAATGTTAAAAAACATTGAAGCTCAAAACGGTGAAGTAAAATTCAATGCTCCTTTAGTAGTTGCAGCTCCAACGTACAACATCATCGACGAGTTAAAAGCTGAAGGTGATTGGGAAATGTTACAAAAATACTCTGGATTCGAATTCTCAGATGCATTACCAAAACAAACAGCACGTACAGAGTACGAAAACATCATGTACTTAGAGCGTCCTGGATGTAACTTATGTATGGGTAACCAAGAAAAAGCTGAAAAAGGAGACACTGTATTAGCAACTTCAACGCGTTTATTCCAAGGACGTGTAGTAGAAGATAGAGCGGACAAAAAAGGTGAATCTTTATTAGCTTCAACTCCAGTGGTTGTATTATCTGCAATCTTAGGTCGTATCCCAACTATCGAAGAATACAAACAAGCGGTAGAAGGTATCAACTTAACTAAATTTAAACCAGTTTCTACTAAATTATAATTAGTAAACTATATAAATTCCAAAGAGGTAATCTAGTATTAGATTGCCTCTTTTTTTATTTAGGGCGGCTGCTAAAGCACCGGGCTATCCGCTCATAGTCCTCGCTCGCCATTTTAAACATTGCTTTACCTTGAGCTTATTCGCAGGCTCGCTGTGGGCTAACCGCTACTATCCCTGCCGCAAACGTCCAAAGTCTAAAGTCCAATGTAAAAAAGTCTAAATTCTAAAGTCAAAGGTTTAAAGTTTAAAGTTTCAAAATATAGAGTTTAATTTTCAAGTCTAAAGTTTCCTGTTTAATGTCAAAGTTTAAAGTTTAAATTACCTAGTCTATATTTTCTTTTGTCTTTCCTCTTTCATCTTTCCTCTTTCATCTTTCCTCTTTCATCTTTCCTCTTTCATCTTTACTGATTTCTGATTTCTCTTTTCTCTTTCCTCTTTCCTCTTTCCTCTTTCCTCTTTTCTACATCATCTCCCTAAATAAATAGAATCATTTTAAATTATATTTCTTAACAAATTGTAAATACGTTTTTTACAATAAATTCGTTAAATTTAAGTTGATTTACATTAACACAATTAATCATATAATTATGGCTTTTGATATAGAAATGATTAAGAAGGTTTATGAAACCCTGCCCGAGAGAGTTGATAAAGCTCGCGAAGTTGTGGGACATCCATTAACCTTATCAGAAAAAATACTTTACTCGCATTTATGGGATAAAACACCCTCACAAAAATTTGAGCGTGCAAAAGATTATGTTGATTTTGCTCCAGATCGTGTAGCCTGTCAGGATGCAACAGCACAAATGGCTTTATTACAATTTATGCATGCAGGTAAAAGCAAAGCTGCTGTTCCTACTACAGTACATTGTGATCACTTAATACAAGCAAAAGTAGGTGCCTCTACAGATTTAGCAGTAGCTAACAAACAATCGAAAGAAGTTTTTGACTTCTTATCATCAGTTTCAAATAAATACGGAATTGGATTCTGGAAACCAGGTTCAGGGATTATTCACCAAATCATATTAGAAAATTATGCTTTTCCGGGAGGTATGATGATCGGTACTGACTCACATACCGTTAACGCGGGTGGACTTGGAATGTTAGCTATTGGTGTTGGAGGAGCAGACGCTGTAGATGTTATGTCGGGGATGGCGTGGGAGTTAAAATTCCCTAAACTTATTGGTGTTAAACTAACAGGTAAACTTAACGGCTGGACTGCACCAAAAGATGTGATTTTAAAAGTAGCCGATATCCTTACTGTAAAAGGAGGAACAGGAGCTATAGTTGAATATTTTGGTGAAGGCGCAAAATCAATGTCCGCAACGGGTAAAGGTACCATTTGTAACATGGGGGCAGAGATTGGAGCAACAACATCAACTTTTGGATATGATGATTCTATGCGTCGTTATTTAGCTGCTACAGGTCGTCAAGATGTGGTTGATGCAGCGGATAAAGTTGCTGACTATTTAACAGGTGATGCTGAGGTTTACGCCAACCCAGAAAAATATTTCGATCAGTTAATCGAAATCAATTTATCTGAACTAGAACCTCATATTAATGGACCTTTTACTCCAGATCGTGGGACTCCAGTTTCTAAAATGAAAGAGGAAGCTGCAAAAAACGATTGGCCCGTGAAAGTAGAATGGGGATTAATTGGTTCTTGTACGAACTCTTCTTATGAAGATATGTCGAGAGCTGTTTCTATTGTGAACCAAGCGGTAGAAATGGGAATTACTCCTAAAGCTGAATTTGGTATTAATCCTGGTTCAGAGCAAATACGTTACACGATAGAGCGTGACGGAATTATTGCAGCTTTCGAGAAAATGGGAACTAAAGTATTTACTAATGCATGTGGACCTTGTATTGGGCAATGGGATCGTGATGGAGCAGATAAACAAGAAAAAAATACGATTGTACATTCATTTAATCGTAACTTCTCTAAACGTGCAGACGGTAACCCTAATACACATGCTTTTGTAACGTCCCCAGAAATGGTTGCTGCTTTAGCAATTTCAGGGCGTTTGGATTTTAATCCTATTACCGATACTTTAGTTAATGATAGAGGAGAAGAGGTTAAATTTAGACCCCCTTACGGAGATGAATTACCAACTAAAGGTTTTGAGGTTAAGGATGCTGGTTTCCAAGCTCCAGCAGATAACGGATCGGATATAGAGGTAATTGTTGACCCAAATTCATCGCGTTTACAATTATTAGCTCCATTTAAACCATGGAATCGACAAAACATTACAGGAGCAAAATTATTAATTAAAGCTTTTGGAAAATGTACAACAGATCATATTTCTATGGCAGGGCCTTGGTTACGTTACCGTGGACACTTAGATAATATTGCAAATAATACCTTAATTGGTGCTACAAATGCATTTAACCAAGAAACTAATAAAGTCAAAAATCAATTAACAGGTGTTTACGGCCCAGTGCCGGATACAGCTAGAGCTTATAAAGCGGCTGGTGTGCCCTCTGTAATTGTTGGTGACGAAAACTATGGTGAAGGTTCATCTAGAGAACATGCCGCAATGCAACCAAGACATTTAGGAGTTGTAGCGGTGCTGGTTCGTTCGTTTGCTCGTATTCACGAAACAAACCTTAAAAAACAAGGGATGTTAGCTTTAACTTTTGCAGATAAAGCGGATTACGATAAAATTCAAGAGGATGATACCTTTAACTTTATTGATTTGACAGAATTTGCTCCAAATAAACCTTTACAATTAGAATTAGTTCACGCGGATGGTTCTAAAGAGATTATTTTAGCTAACCACTCGTATAACGATCAGCAAATTGACTGGTTTAAAGCAGGTTCTGCATTGAATCTAATTGCCCAAGGGTAATTAGTATAAATGCAAATTAATTGCATATTAACAATTTTTTTTTACCTCGATCTAATTTTTAGGTCGAGGTTTTATTTGGAATTAGGAAATGTATATTGACAAATAATAATTACGAATTACGAATTACGAATTACGAATTACGAATTACGAATTACGAAGTTATTTATGTACTCGTCGCTTCGAGTGTTTTTGAGGTACGAAAAAATGTATCGAGAACTTAAAAGTTTAGAATTATATGATACTTAATAACATGTAGTTAGAGTGATTTTTTGAGATTATCATTTTATTTCGTGAACTTACTGTTATAATTGATGATCTGTGCCTCTAAGACTTTCTTCTTTAATACTTTCGACCTAATGACGTTTAGTTGCGTTAGGGATAGGAGCGGCATCCTTTTGTAATGATGCCCGAGGAACGAGGGTTGAATACAAAAGATAAAGCGGATAGCCCGACCCGAGCTATCCGCTTTATATGTTTGTTTTGATTTATATGCGAGGGTAACGCCCTTAGATACCAAATAATGTTGTGTTGATTCCGAATTGGATTCCACGTGTGTTTTGGTTGGTTAAGGTGTATTGTAATTTAAAAATTCTGTATTTACCAAATCCAAGATTGTCTAATCCTACGGCATACTCCATGTATGGTTTATGTTCTGTTGTTGTTAAAAAGTTATAATTGGCAATTAGGTTACATTGTAGGAGATTTAATACGGGTATTTTGTTAATGATGAATCCTTTGTCGTTGTAACTTATGTGCGTATTTATTGAACTTTTTTGTGTTGAATGGCTGTAATATGGTAATAGGAAAAAATGGTTGTTGTATAATGATAAATTGTATACGTAAGTTTGGTTTCCGTTAAAATGGTGGTAGTCTACAAATTCTAATTGTTTGTTTTGGTTTATAAACGTAAAGAATTTGGTGTTGGTTTGTAGGTTTCCGTATTGTGCCATTTTTACGTTGTATTTTACCACTGCATGTACGCTCTGGAAATTGTAATTTTTTATGGTCGATTGAAATGCGTTTTGATACCCTAGTTGTATTACCGGATACTTATCTGTGGTAATTGTGGTGATACGGTCTGGGGTTTTCATGTAACGGTTTCCGAACCTAAAGTTGGCTTGTAGGCTTAATTTAGTTATGGAATTTGTTTTAAAGGCTAAATCATCGTTCCAGATATTTAATGGGTTGTTAGACCAATATTCTCTACTGTTTTTAAAAGGGTTTAAAAAGTTGTGGTTTTGCAATGCTTTACGGTTTTGATAAGATAGGCTGGCTATTCCGTTTAAAAAGTCGGTTAGTTTGGTACCAAACGTTAGGGTTGCAAAATCTTTATGGTAATATTTAGCAAAGTTTTTTGTAAATACCAAACTTGCTAGTGCATTTACTTTAGAACTTATAGGATCGTTGCTGTTGTATTGAGAAATTTGTTGACCTCCGGATAATACAAGGTATTGGTCTTGATTTTTATTTAGATATTTTGTGATTGTGGCTCTTGGTCGAAATTTTTCTTCGGAAATTCCGTAGTTAAACGTTGTAGTTATATACAAATTTTTTTGATTAAGAGTATCTCTATGGCTATAGTTTAACGAGGCCTCTGTGTTATATCCTTGAACAGAATTGTATGATAGCTTATTTAATATACCAGAGTATGAAAAGCTGTTTGTTTTAGCTTTATTGCTTAAAGTATAACCTGTTACAATATCGAAGAATTTAAATTTTCGAGGTTTATATTTTAAAGTGTCTTGTCTTAATTTGGTTGCAATAGCCATGCTATCTTTTACTTTATAGTCGTGAGCCTCGTCTTGGCTTAAAGCAATTGGTCTATTTTGTGCCCAAAATAAAGAATCCTTTTTATTGGCTTGATCTTTAATTTCTACTATTGTTTTACTAAAGTCTGATTTTTTAAACTCCGGGTTTATGTTGTAGTTTTTTAATACATACATAAAATTTCCAATAAGCTTAAATCCGAATAAGCTGGCTTTAATTTGTAATCCTTGAGATTGTTTGGTCCAAATTTTTTCTGTGGGATTGTACTGAAATTGTTGCTGAACGTGGATCTCGTCCATAAATTGTTGTTTTATGCTTTTACCTTTTATATTAAGATCAATAGCATAAATTTCCCATGAATTTTCAACGATATAAATATGACCTGTAAATGTAGGTTCAGATGTGTTTTTTGGTGTCACCTGAATTTTATTGATGAGTTGGTTGTGCTCGTCTAAAAAAGTATTGACTAATTTAAATTTATAATATGCAAAGGTGCTTGAGGAAAGTGGTGAAACTGCATTACTGATTTGTGAGATGTTGTTGTTATAAAAATCAATATTAGATTGTAAACCGGTATTAAAGCTATAGCCATTGTTATTACCACTTACCCTAGAGGCTGTAATAACTTCGTTATACTTGTTTGGCTTTTCGTATTTTAATTTAGAAAAAGTTTCTGATAAATAAATGTATTTTGATTTTACAGAATCCATATCCTCCTTTAATTCTTTTGTATCAAAAAGAAATACTTTGTTAGGAACACTATCTAAAATAAAGGCCCCTTTAGAGTAAAAGTCAACCTCATATCCTTTTATTTTGTTTTGAATAGTTTTTTTAACCGCTAATGTATTTCGAATAATTTCATATGCGGGGTCCTCCTTACGGGCTTTAATAACCATTTCGTCTAATTGGCTTTCTTCTTCCATTAAAACAATATTAAGGGAATAAGGAAATTGGTTTACTTGAAATGTTTTAGATACAGTTTTATACCCAATACTTTTATAAACAAGTGTAATAGTTCCGGTTGTAGGTATGTTAAGTTCGTAATAACCATTTTCGTTAGAGCTTGTTCCGTTGTACGTATTTTGTTGTACAATGGATGCATAAGGGATTGGTAAGTTATTAGAATCTGTAATACGGCCTTTAATTTGTGCATGAATTAAAGTAAGAACTAGTAGGCAAAAAATAGTTAGTAGTTTTTTAGTCATATTTTATAAGAAAGATTGCAATGCTAAAGCATAAGAATTAAGTCCGAAACCAACAATCACACCCGAGCAAACCGGTGATATGTAAGAGTGATGTCTGTAGTTTTCTCTAGCAAACGTGTTTGATATATGTACTTCTATAACCGGAGTTGTTATTGCTTTAATAGCGTCAGCCAAAGCTATAGAGGTATGAGTATAGGCCCCTGCATTAAATATGATGCCATCAAAAGTAAATCCAACTTCGTGAATTTTGTTTATAAGTTCACCTTCAACATTTGATTGATAGTAAGTTAAATCAATTTTATTATACGTATTTTTTAGTTCTTCAAAATACGCATCAAAAGTTTGAGATCCGTAAACCTCTGGCTCTCTTTTACCTAATAAATTTAAATTAGGCCCATTTAATATTAATATTTTCATTTTTAATTTCTTTAATTAAGGCATTAAAAATACACTATATCTTTTTTAAAATGAAGAGTTTAAGTTAAATATAGTAGTACTATTCCTTATAAATAAACATTTCTTAATGTAAATATGATGTTTTAAGAATAATTTGTATCGGATTTGTCCTTACTATAAACA
>CAVBJB010000050.1:0-9098 GCA_963595625.1 Lachnospiraceae bacterium
TGGTTTAATTTATTAAATAATAAAATAAAACCATCCTGTAAGTTGTCTTGTGCTTCCTCATAATTTCGAGAATACTTTAAACATACGGCAAATAGCTTGGAAGATAAAAGATTATAAAGCCGCTCTTGAGCGGTTTTATCTTTCTTAATACATTGATTTATGATGTCTTTAAGTTCCAAAATACCATTTGTTAATTTTTACTTAAATGTACTAATAAGATGTGAATAATGCAAGAAGGTTGCGTGAAAACAAAAAAAAAGATCGGTACAAACCGATCTTTAATTATAACTTTTTGATATTTAAGGAATTTGATTACAAATTATGTTTTTTTACAAAAAACAAGATATTAACATATTAATTCCGTTTATATAGATAATTATTGATTATCTCTCTCTTTAATGTATTCTTTAATTTTTGCTTCAAGCTCATCCATTAACTCAGGATTATCTTTGATAATAGACTTAACAGCATCTCTACCTTGACCTAATTTAGTATCCGAGTAGCTAAACCATGAACCTGATTTTTTAACAATTTCAAATTCAACGGCTAAATCTAAAATTTCTCCTACTTTGGATACTCCTTCACCATACATAATATCAAATTCTGCTGTACGGAAAGGGGGTGCAACTTTGTTTTTAACAACTTTAACTTTAGTACGGTTACCAATAACATTTTCACCGTCTTTAATTTGTGTAGATTTTCTGATATCGATACGAACAGATGCATAGAATTTTAATGCATTACCACCTGTTGTAGTTTCTGGGTTACCAAACATGACCCCAATTTTTTCACGTAATTGGTTAATAAAGAAAACCGTACAATTTGTTTTGTTAATAGTTCCCGTAAGTTTACGTAAAGCCTGAGACATTAAACGGGCATGTAATCCCATTTTAGAATCTCCCATGTCACCCTCAATTTCAGATTTTGGGGTTAAGGCAGCAACAGAGTCCACTACAACTAAATCTACAGCACCAGAGCGAATTAAACTTTCTGCAATTTCTAAAGCTTGCTCTCCATTATCTGGCTGAGATATAATTAAGTTATCGATGTCAACACCTAATTTTTGTGCATAAAAACGGTCAAAAGCATGTTCAGCATCAATAAAAGCAGCAATACCACCTTGTTTTTGAGCTTCTGCAATGGCGTGTAAAGTAAGTGTTGTTTTACCTGATGATTCGGGTCCAAAAATCTCTATTATACGACCTCTAGGGTAACCATTTACCCCTAAAGCTAAATCTACACCTAAAGACCCTGAAGGGATTGCTTCAACTTCTTCAACAGCGCTATCACCTAATTTCATTACAGTTCCTTTTCCGTAAGCTTTATCTAACTTCTCTAAAGTTAACTGTAACGCTTTTAATTTCGCTTCTTTATCTGCACTCATATTTTTTTATTTTTAGTAAAAATACTCTTTTTTTTAATCTTTTAAAAACCTTTAACTTGTAACTCCTTTAAATTTAAAATATTTAAATCATTTTTAAGTTTATCTTTTAAAACTTATTATATGAAAAAAATATTTTTACTTATTACGATTTTTAGTATTGGTTTAATTTTCTCTTGCAAAGATAAAGATGCTGAAAGACAAAATATGTCGGTTAAAAATAAATTTAAAAGAAAATATGAAAAACCTCAAAATTTTTCATTTACTCTATTAGATCTAAAACAAGATTCGATAAAAAAATCCTTCAAAGATAAATATACAGGTACTGATTTACAGATTATTTATAGTTTAAATAGAAGGGATGCAGAAACTATTTTTAAGGCAGACTCTATTATAATCCCGGATAAATTTGACGATGACTTTTTAGCATATTCACCTTTTCCATATACAATTAAGGAATTGGAGGCTGTAGATAAAATTGCTATATTTTCTTATCCAATTCAAGCGTACGCATTGTACGAAAATGGAGAACTTATTAAATGGGGACCAACCTCTATGGGGTCAAAAAAACACAAAACGCCTAATGGTTTGTACTTTGCTAACTGGAAGGGTGAAGAAATTAAAAGTACGTTTGACGATGAATGGATATTAAAATGGAATTTTAATATCCAAAATGAGGAGGGAATAGGTTGGCACCAATATACTTTGCCTGGTTATCCAGCATCCCACTCGTGCTTACGTTTGTTAGAGGCTGATGCTAAATTTATGTATGATTGGGCCGATCAATGGGTTTTAGAAGATAAAGAAACAGTAAAAGCTAAAGGAACGCCAACTATTGTTTATGGAGATTACAATTTTGAGGGTAAGGCACCATGGCTACAATTAGCTCATAATCCCAAAGCTAATGATGTAAACGTGCAAGAATTACAAACACTCATAAAAAAATACCTAAATGAAATACTTAAAGAGCAAGAAAACTCTAAATTAGTGGCACAACAAACAAATTCGTAACATGAAAAATTTAATTGGATTAGTAGCTTTAATATTCGGTGTAATTATATTAACATCAGCTTTAAAAACACCAACAGCATCAGATTATGAAGAAGTAACTGGGGATTTTAAAAATTTGAAAGTTCTTCCTCAAAACATTTCGAAAGATAGTTTAATGGGCTTAATGCAAAGTTATAACACAGCTTTAGGTGTAAAATGTAATTTTTGCCATAGTAAAGATAAATCTGCAGATGATGTACATATGAAGGATGTAGCTAGACACATGATCACTTTTACTAACAAGTTAAACGAACGTGAGTTTAATCCAATTGGTAAACAGTATGAAAATGCGGTGTCTTGTGCTATGTGCCATAGAGGATATACTAAGCCTATTACTGCAGTTAAGTATTTTAATGAAAATATGAAAAACAAATAGAATTACGAATTACGAATTACGAATTACGAATTACGAATTACGAATTATTTTGAATTAAACACTTAAATTTAGTGTTACCTTAGCGTTAGGGATTGTAGCATTGTTTGAGCTCCTTTTTACAAAGTGAAACGAAGTAAAAAGAGCGAGTGCGTAAAGCCCGACGCGCCCATTAAAAGGCGTGGAACGCCCAAAAATTAAAAACATGATATTTGTCGTTTTTTATTTAAACGATTAAATAGTACCTTTGCAACCGAATTCTTCCATCTAGAATTCGGTTTTTTATTTATTCTTATTATCACACTTAAACGTATATAGCATGCAACTGTATAACACTTTAAGCGCTGAAGAGCGCGCGCAGTTAATCGAAGAAGCTGGGCAAAAACGCATTACTTTATCTTTTTACGCTTACGCGAAAATTGAAGATCCAAAAAAATTCCGCGACGATTTATTTTTAGCTTGGTCAAAACTTGATGCTCTTGGGCGTACGTATGTTGCGCATGAGGGAATTAACGCGCAAATGAGTGTGCCTGCAGAAAATTTTGATGCTTTTAGAGATACTTTAGAGGCTTATGATTTTATGCGTGGTATCCGTTTAAACGTTGCTGTGGAACAAGATGATTTATCGTTTCTTAAACTTACGGTAAAAGTGCGTAATAAAATTGTTGCGGATGGTTTAGACGATGCAACTTTTGATGTTACAAACAAGGGGATTCACTTAGGGGCTAAGGATTTCAACGAATTATTAAACGATCCTGATGTGGTTTTAGTGGACTTTAGAAACCATTACGAAAGTGAAGTGGGGCATTTTAAAGGCGCTATCACTCCAGATGTTGATACTTTCCGTGAGTCGTTACCAATCATTAACGAGCAATTACAAAAACATAAAGAAGATAAAAAATTGGTGATGTATTGTACGGGTGGTATTCGTTGTGAAAAAGCGAGTGCTTACTTTAAACACCAAGGTTTTAAAAATGTATATCAGTTAGAAGGTGGTATTATTGAATACACACGTCAGGTAAAGGCTGAAGGCTTAGAAAGTAAATTTATTGGTAAAAACTTTGTATTCGACCACCGTTTAGGGGAAAGAATTACGGATGATATTATTGCTAATTGCCACCAATGTGGTAAACCTTGTGATACACACGTAAACTGTGCTAACGAGGGGTGTCACTTATTATTTATTCAGTGTGATGAGTGTCATGAGGCTATGCACGGTTGTTGTTCTAACGAATGTGTAGATATTATTCAGTTACCAATTGAGGAACAAAAGAAAATTAGAAAAGGTATCCAAAAAGGAAACTTAATCTTTAAAAAAGGAAAATCAGACGCTTTAAAATTTAAAAAAGAGCGTAATGTTTTCGAGGAAATTCAGCCAGTTAAAGTAGCTAAGGTTACTGAAATTAGAAAGAAAAAAGCAGAACGTAAAGTATATGTAGCTCAAGGAGAGCACTATTTTACGAAAGCGTCTGTGGCTCAATTTATAGTTGAAAATAAAGAATTAAATATTGGAGATCAAATTGTAATTCAGGGCCCAACAACAGGTGAGGAGCGCATGACTTTAACAGCTATGAAAGTTAACGGTCAGGATGTTACCAAAGCAGTTGTAGGAGATAAAGTTACTTTTGAGGTTCCGTTTAGAATTCGTTTATCAGACAAATTATTTACAATCGTTAAAAACGACTAACAATTAAAATGACAACAACAGGTAGAATTGAATTAATGGCCCCAGCGGGTAATTTTGAATCGTTACAAGCTGCTATTGATAATGGTGCCGACTCGGTTTATTTTGGTGTAGAACAGCTTAATATGCGTGCGCGTGCCACCATGAATTTTACGTTAGAGGATTTACCAGAAATCTCACGTCGTTGTAAAGAAAAAAAAGTTAGAACGTACTTAACGTTAAATACAATTGTTTACGATCACGATTTATCTATCGTAAAAACGCTATTACAAAAAGCTAAAGATGCGGATTTAACAGCCGTTATTGCATCAGACCAAGCCGTTATTGCAATGGCTCGTAGCATTGGGTTAGAGGTTCATATCTCTACGCAATTAAATGTTACAAATATAGAAACGGTTAAGTTTTATGCTTTGTTTGCTGATACCATTGTACTTTCTCGCGAATTAAGTTTACGTCAAGTAGCTAAAATTACAGAAGCTATAGAGAAGGAGCAGATTAAAGGTCCATCAGGAAATTTAGTTGAGATTGAAATATTTGGTCACGGAGCTTTATGTATGGCCGTTTCAGGTAAATGCTATTTGAGTTTGCATTCGCATAACTCATCGGCTAATCGTGGGGCTTGTAAACAAAATTGTAGAAAAAAATATACAGTTATTGATCAAGAATCAGGTTTTGAAATTGAGATTGATAACGAATACATGATGTCGCCTAAAGATTTATGTACCTTAGATTTCTTAGATCAAGTAATTGATACCGGAATTAAAGTACTTAAAATTGAGGGTCGTGGCAAAGGAGCTGATTATGTTGCTGTGGTTACTCGTACCTACAGAGCTGCAATAAATGCGTATTATGAAGGTACATTTACACCGGAAAAAGTAGCCCAATGGATGACGGACTTACGTACCGTTTATAATCGTGATTTTTGGAGCGGATATTATTTAGGTCAAAAAATGGGGGAGTGGAGTGATGTTCCTGGATCTGTAGCTACACAGAAAAAAGTATATGTGGGTAAAGCGGTTCATTATTTCCAAAAAGCATCCATCGGAGAATTTAAAGTGGAAGCTTACGATATTAAAGTAGGCGATAAAATTTTAATTACCGGACCAAGTACCGGAGCTCAAGAGCTAGTGATTGATGAACTTTTTGCTAATGGCGAAAAAGTTGAAAAAGCAACAAAAGGAGATGAAGCTACGTTTAAACTTCCGTTTAGAGTTAGATTATCAGACAAAATGTACAAATTTGTAGAAGCGTAATGGTTATAGTAACGTTACAACGTAATAAATGTATTGGCTGTAATTATTGTGTAGAAATGGCACCAGCTCAGTTTCAAATGTCTAAAAAAGACGGGAAAACGGTACTATTAAAATCTACAGATGCAAAAGGATTTTATACCTTAAAATCTCACGATTATTCT
Organism: Lachnospiraceae bacterium; assembly: GCA_963595625.1. Taxonomy (GTDB): domain Bacteria; phylum Bacteroidota; class Bacteroidia; order Flavobacteriales; family Flavobacteriaceae; genus Flavobacterium. The sequence continues at coordinate 5,903 of CAVBJB010000050.1, forward strand.
ATTCTCGAAGCTTGTGAAAATGCAGCAAAGGCATGCCCTGTAAACATCATTGTAGTTAAAGAAACCTAGATCATGAATAAAATATATTATTTAAGCACGTGCGATACGTGTAAAAAAATACTAGCTCAGATTAACGATACTTCAAAATTCGAACTGATTGATATTAAATCCAATCCGTTAACTGAGGCACAAGTAGAGGAGATGTACGGTTACACTAAAAGTTTCGAAAAACTTTTCAGCAAACGTGCGCAACTTTACAAACAACTTAATTTAAAAGAAGCTAATTTAGATGAGGCTGGATTTAAAAAGTATTTGTTAGAACATTATACTTTTTTAGCTCGTCCAGTTATTATTTACAACAACGAAATTTTTGTAGGTAATGCAGCTAAAACAATAGATAGCATGTTAGCTAAAGTAAATGCATAATAAAAGCGACTCAAATTTTTGAGTCGCTTTTATTTATATTTCGTGCGAGAAATTAAATTTTAAACGTTCCATCAATTTAGATGAAGAAACCACTTTTCCTTTAAAATCAACAGATTCATTGTAAAGTGGTGGGGCTAAACTTAATTCTTTCGCTTTTTGTGTATAATATTCCTGTTTAGTTGGATGGTATGGGTACACTACATTAAAAGTATCATTCCAAATGTTTTTATCAATAATAGAGGTAATAACATTTATACAGTCTCCTTGATGAACCAAATTTACAGGTACCTTTGGATTTTGGTCCAATTGTTTGCCTGTTAAACTTTTTATAGGATGTCTATCCTTTCCTATTAATCCACCTAAACGTAAAACAGTGGTCTTAAATCTCGGGTTATTTCTAAAAACATTTTCAACCCGTAAGTAAAGCGACGAGGTATCTGTAGCATCTTGCTCCTCAACCACTTTATTTAAATCTTCATATACAGAGGTTGTACTTAAAAAAACAATATTTTTAACTTCACTCTCTGCAACATATTTGCTGAGTAAATCTATTTTTTTATAATAATCTTCGCTTTTACTTGCATTAACGCCAATTACTAAAGTATCTAAATCTCTAATAAAAGCTTTAAAATTCCCTTTTATAATTGTAGGTTCTATATCAATTAAAAAAGCATCAACACCAGCATGCTGCATTTCCTCCAATTTAATGGTGCTCCTGCTAGTGCCTTTAACTCTAGAATATTTTGTAGCTAAATGTTTGGCTAATGGTAATCCTAACCATCCACAACCAATTACACCTATTTTTTTCATGCTCAAATTGGGGTTCTTTTTGTAGTTTTTTTATTACGAGTATCGCATCATATATAACAAAAAAAATAAGCAAATATTGTTTACAACTCTAACTTTTTAATTTATCGATCTAAAAATTCCTGAAACTTTTCGTAAAACAGTCCCATATGATAGCCATCCGCTAAACCGTGATGTGCATGTATAGAAACAGAAAACTCAAACTGACCGTTACGTTCAACCAATTTACCAATAGATACTTTAGGACAACTATCCGGAAACGAAAAGGAACGAGCGTGAGATAAATTTGTAAAATTTACCCACGGTACTGCAGAAAAATGAATTAAATTCTCTTTAAAATCATTTCTCGTAAACAATCCTGTAGTAGTTTGTATACGCGCAATTTCATCTTTTACAATTTGCTCAAAAGTGACATAATTCGCATCAAACTTAATAAAAGAAAAACCAAAAGTTTTATCCTCTCTCATTATAGTTGCAGATGCGTCTATCTCATCAAAAACAACAGGTTTACCATCAACAATACGGTAACGTAAATTTTCGATAGCATTTATAGCAAGCAATACACAGTGTAAATAGTACGAAAAAAAAGAAATTCCCTCGCGTTTGCAATGATTATAAGCTATTGTAGCATCCACAGTCTGAACCAATCCAAAAAAAGGCTCATCCATTTGGCTAAAAAATTCAAAATGTTCCTTTCTATTCCAACCCTCTAAATCAATCTCCTTCATTATACTAAATCTAAAACCTGCTTAATCGATGTAAAACTGTAAAATTTATCGTGAACAATTTCATGATCTATACGCTCATGCTCCCAAGTAGTAACATACGGAATATGCACCGCACTTCCGCCAACATTTAAAACAGGTAGCACATCACTTTTAAGCGAATTTCCAATCATAATAAACTCCTCAGCCTTAATATCCAAACGCTGTAAAAGTTTTTCATAATCCTCCTCTGCTTTTTCTGTCATAACCTCAATATGATGAAAGTAAGAACCCAAACCAGACAAATGTAATTTTCTGTGCTGATCCTTTAAATCACCCTTAGTAGCAACAACTAATTTATATTTTCCCTCCAATGCCTTAAGTGTTTCCTCAACACCCTCAAGCAAAACAACGGGTTTTTGTAATAACTCCTTTCCAATAACAGTAATCCTATCAATAACTTTAGCAGAAACCTTCCCGTCAGAAATTGCATAAGCCGTTTCCATCATTGATAAAATATAACCCTTAATACCATAACCATACAAAGGCAAATTAGAAATCTGCGTTTTAAACAAAGCCTGCGAAATCCCCTGATGCGATAAAAAATCCTCCATCAACACACAAAACTTTCGTTCCGCCTCCTCAAAAAAAGGCTCATTATCCCAAAGCGTATCATCAGCATCAAACGCCACAACTTTAATTAAATCCTTCATACCAATTATTTTTTACAAATATACAGAGCCAAAACTCAAATTAATACCGATACAATAAACATTTGTATCACAATTACTCCTTTCAATCATAAACCAATTAAATACAACAAATCAAAACCTCTATTTTTTTAGTATTCTAATACTTGAAATCTATATTCAAACCTCACTAATTTCAATTTGGGCGTTCCGCCGCCTCACTCCAAAAACCTTCATAATCCAACCATTTTAGGAAATACGCTTTAAAAAATATTATCCTGTTAATTTTTTCGGCGCCGTAGGGCTTTCCGCACTCGCTCTTTTTGCTCCATTTCATTCCGCCAAAAGGAGCTCAAACAAACGCTCCAATCCCTAACGCAGATAAGTCATAAAATCAAAAGTCATAAAGTCCAAGGATCAAAGGCTAAAGTTAATGTTTAATGTTTAATGTTTCGAATTATAGTTCCGTTTTCAAGTTTTAAAAACGTACGACAAATACTATTAGATATCCTAATTTAATATTTTACGAAACAGGTTCCTGAGGCTCTCGAAGGGACAAACATTCAAATT
>CAVBJB010000051.1:0-8979 GCA_963595625.1 Lachnospiraceae bacterium
CAAAAATACTTTTTAAAGTTTCTGGTTCGCTGGCTCTTTCACATCCTAAATTTTGTGCTACGTTTATAACATCTTCTACAGATTTATTAACACGTACAAAAAAGGCCACCTTAATATCTGCACGGATGTTGTCTTTACAAATAAGTCCGTCGTTTTGCATTCTGGCAATTTCAATTTTTTTTACAGAAATATCCATGATTTCCATTTTATGAAACACCGGTACTACGTACATCCCTTTGTTAAAGGAAACTTTACTGCCTCCAATACCGGTACGAACAATAGCTTTTCCTTGTGGGATTTTTTTATAGAACATGCTCAGTACCACAAAAAATGCGACTACTAAAAAGATAATTATAGCTAAAACAAGAAGCAAGAATCCTGTTACACCAGAAATTAAAGCTAATTTTGGTGCAAAAAATAAAGTATTCATATATGTAATTTTGGTTGGTTTTTAAATACTAGATAGTGTAATATTTTTAGTTACGTAATAATATTTTTTGTCGGCAGACTCGTCTACCACAAGAATTTGTGAACCATAAGGAATCTCTTCCCCTGATTTACTTTTAACATTAAGTGAGATAATATCTTTATTGATTACTACTTGGGCTAAACCAAGTTTAGTATCAATAATAGAAGATTTTAATACCCCTACACGACCAATAAGTTCTAGATTCTCATCTCCCTCATAGCCCATGTTGTGGTATAGTTTTACTAATGGTTTAGTTAAATAGTGAAGGATAAAATACACTATTAAAAATATAGGAAGAAGAATTAGTATAGAGGATATTCCAAAAGTTGTAAGATCTAAAAAAAATGAAGTTACAATGGTGATTATCCAACTTATAAATTTAAAAAGAGTTATGATAACCATGACGGGAACTTTACCTACATTAATAAAATCCAATACTTTAGAAAAAATTCCGGGTTGAGGCGCATCCGAATCAGGAGATTCCAAATCGGCATCGGCATCATAGCCAAGATCAAAATCAGCTATTACCCCAGACGTATCAAGATCTAACCCATCACCAGCCAATAAGGTAAACACCCAATAAGATAAAGACAAACCGGTAAGAATTGTCATTAGGGCATTTGGTAGTGGATTAAAAAGTAGGTTTAAAAGCTCTGTCATAAATTATAATTAAAAAATTTCACGTTTAAATGTATAGTAAAATGAATAGTCTGAGCCTCCAGAAGATCGGGTTTCATTAGAGACTAATTCCCAGCCGGCACTCCCCATTTTATTTAAAATTTCGTCTACTTTATCGAGGTCCAATTTTCCGGACCACATACTAATTGGTATACGTAAGGTTTTATACTCCCAGGTTCTCATGTTATTTTAAATTGTTTTGTTGTTTTAAAAGTTGAAGTTCCTCGTCTAGATTGTAAGTTGCAATGGCTTTATCAATCTCGTCTGTAACGGTTTTGTGGGATTGAGCTAAATCTGCATACGCCATAGCCAAAGCCTCGTTATCCTCAACCTTCTCCTTCATACGTTCCAACATCCCTATAGTACTATGCGAATCGATTTTAGCCATTTGCTTGTTCACCATTTTAGTAGCATCAGATACTTTAACACGCGCTCTAAGAAGTTTAAGTTCACTTTCCCATTTTGTGATATTGAATTTTAACACCTCAACATTTTTATAAACCTCTTGTGCGGAATTTGAATGTATGATGGCTTGATTATCCAACTCATCCGCCTCTAAAAGCAATTGCTTTTTTAAACCTAAAGCTTCTTTGGCTAAACGTTCAGCATCCTCTATTGTTAGTTCTTGCTTTTGGGCTTTTTGCAATAGCGTTACCGCTTTCTTTTCATAACTAGCAGCGTCTTCCCTGTTTTTATCTGCGTTGTTTTGCGTTCTTATGGCTAAAGCTTTTACTTTAGCATAGGCCTCAAGAGCTTGCTCTAGATCGTCCTGCATTTCTCGAATCCCTTGTTCGGTCATTTTAATAGGATCCTCCATTTTATCGACTACCGAATGAATCTCGGCTTGTCCAATTCTGAAAATTCGTTTAAAAATGTTCATATCTTTTACGTTTTAGAAAAATCAATTAATTGTTTAGAATATTCACTTAATAACAATCCTAAAGAAGTAACTGCAGCTTCGAACTCATTAAAATCTAAATTTGCGATTTGGATGGAATACCTATAAATAACTTTAGTCCCATCCTCGTTAAGAGCAAAAGCACCGTGCAGGATATCTCTGTTTTTAATTAACAAGGATTTAAACACGTGTAAATTATCTTCTTTAAGGGTAAACAAATACATTTCAAAAATTAAAATGGGAGGCGCCACCCCGATAATTAAGTTTTGAATACCATCGTCTTTATTATCTATAATAAAAACACCATCGTTTTGATTTTGGTAACTTATAGTATAACCGCAATCCAAGATATATTTTTGTACTGTAATATAGTTCATACCAACAAATTTTGTATATTGCACATATTAATAGCATAAAATTACAAAATGCAAATTTAATTAGCAAATAAAAATTAATATTTTTTTAAGAAATGAGTAAAATTGGTTATAACATCAAGAAACTTCGAGGGGTAAAAGGGCTAAGCCAGCAAGCTTTTGCAGATATATTTGAGATTTCGAGAGGAAATATCTCATCTTACGAAGAATTACGTGCAGAACCAAAGTTGGAAACAATTATACGTATTGCTAATTATTTTAGCATTGGATTGGAAGAATTGTTGACAAAAGAATTATCAATAAATGATATTTTAAATTTTAACCATCAAAAAATAGCGGAAAAGGCAGAAAGCAATCAAAAAAAATTAGCAAGAATACCTTATTTAAATAGCGAAAACTTACATTTATATATGGCTAATGAAATTGAGCTTGGTAATTTGCCACATATAGAGTTTCCTATTTACAGCTCGCACCATTTTATTGCGATTGAAAATAATACAGATATTAGCGAGCATTTAGAATTTGATTTACCTGAGCATACTATTTTATTTTTTGAAGAACTTTTACTAGACAACATCCATACGGTGGATCAACAATTTGGTATGTATTTAAGTAAAGAGGAGTTATTTATTGGTAAATACAAAATTGAAGGTGATACGATTGAATTGATATTAAACAATTGGAAAAAGAAGATGTTTGAACCAGAAGCTATTAAAAGTTACTGGAAATATTACGGTAAATTTGAAAAAGCACCAAAATTAACTTAATACAAATACTACAACTAAAGGCGCAGCTGCGTTAGCGGTTGTAGCGGCATCCTTTAAAAAGCTGAGGAACGAAGTTTTTTAAAGATATAGCGTAAGACGCGGCGCGCCCATTAAAAGGCGCGCAACGCCCACTACATTTACATATAAAGGTTAAAAAAGCTCGAGTGTTGAATCTCGAGCTTTTTTTATAGGGGTTTTACTACATGGGTTACAATTCCCCATATAATTAAGTCGTTGTCTTGGGTTACTTTTATCGGCTGGTATTGCGGATTTTCGGGCATTAGGTAAATGCAATCTACGGCTACTTTGATGCGTTTTACGGTGAACTCGCCGTCTATAAAACATACGGCAATTTTGTTGTCTCGCGGTTCTAGAGATTTGTCTATTACCAGGACATCACCGTCGTTTATGCCGGCATTAATCATGGAATTTCCGGATGCTTTGGCATAAAATGTAGTGGTTTTATTTTTAATGACAAGCTCGTCTAGACTGATTTTTGTACCGTCAAAATCGGCAGCGGGCGATGGGAAACCGGCTTTAATTCCGGCTTCGAAATATAAAAGTTGTAAGGGATCTGCTTCTTCTTTAGGTAAGAAAAAGGTTAGATTTTTATTTTGAGCTAACATTTTACTTTGATAATATCGTTAATATTAGTGGTAAAGTTTGGTGATAGAAAGTTTTGTTTCATCTTCCAGGTTCTGTTAAGGTCTTGGTTTGCGATTCGGATTTTACGATCGCCTACTTTTGCATTAACCTTGTCCATAACTTCCATGATTTTTTGGTGACGCGGATCCTCCTCTACAAACAAATTGAATTGTTTTTGGGCTTGCGGAATAATTTGCATAACCATTACGCCTGCTTTTGCGTATTTTTTGTTTGGCAAAAATATTTGTTTTAATCCGTTTATGGCTGCATTACTTAGAGTAAGTGCAGAATTTGTTGCAAAAGGCAGGGTGATTTGCACGCTGTGGTGGTAGTCTTGTATGGTGGTGTCGAACCGGTCTTGACGCAAAAATACGTTTATGGTGTAACAGGCTGAATTTTGTTTACGGAGTTTTTGCGAACATATGGTTGCGTAGGTTGATATACGCTCTATAAGGTCTGGAAGCTCTGTAAGTTTGGTCTCGAAACTGCGGGTTACGGCCATATTTTTTCGTGGTGCCTCTACCTCCTCTAACGGAATGGTACTATAGCCTTGTAATTCTCTGGAAAGGCGCACGCCAACTACTCCCATTATATTTTTAATATAGTCTTGGTGTTGGGGTTGCACAAAATCATACGCAGTAAGGATACGGCGTTGTTGTAGCTTTTTTGCTAGGCGCGAGCCTATGCCCCAAACGTCTTCGATCTTAACCCATTTTAAGGCTTTTATACGTTTTTCGTCGGTATCGATTACGTAGATGCCTTGGGTTCTTTCTTTAAATTTTTTAGCTATACGATTGGCTATTTTAGCTAGTGCTTTACTCGGGGCAAAACCTACACAGGTTGGGATGCCTAATCCACGTAAAATTGTTTTTCGGATTTTGTGTCCTTCGGTATTAAAATCGATGTGGTTTACGCCTTGGTAATTTAAAAAAGCCTCGTCGATACTGTATACTTCGACTTGGGGTGCAAAGTCTTTAAGCAGGGTCATTACTCTGCCGCTCATATCGCCATATAAGGTGTAGTTTGAGGAGAATACTTTTATCCCTAATTGGTTTATTTGTGGGCGAATTTGAAACTCGGGTGCGCCCATGGGTATGCCTAGGGCTTTAGCCTCGTCACTGCGCGAAATAACACAGCCGTCGTTGTTAGAAAGTACTACAACTGGCTGATTATTAAGCTGGGGCTGAAAGACCCGCTCGCAAGATACGTAAAAGTTATTACAATCTACTAAAGCTATCATGTGGCAAAGTTACTAAACTTAAACGCCGAAAGGTGGCTGTAAAGGGTTAAATTTTAATGGTGTTTTTTTGTAAAAATTGGTTTACGGAATTGGGGGTAGATTTTAGATGAGAGAATATAGAATATAGAGAATAGAGAATAGAATATAGAGAATAGAATATGAAGAATAGAATATGAAGAATAGAATATGGAGAATAGAATATAGAGAATAGAATATGGAGAATAGAATATGAAGAATAGAATATGGAGAATAGAATATAGAGAATAGAATATAGAATATAGAGAATAGAATATGGAGAATAGAATATGGAGAATAGAATATAGAGAATAGAATATAGAATATAGAATATAGAATATAGAGAATAGAATATGGAGAATAGAATATGGAGAATAGGATATGGAGAATAGAATATGGAGAATAGAATATGGAGAATAGAATATGGAGAATAGAATATGGAGAATAGAATATGGAGAATAGAATATGGAGAATAGAATATGGAGAATAGAATATGGACTTTTAATTTTTGGTTTTGGTTGCGTTAGCGGTTGTAGCGGCATCCTTTTAAAGGCTGAGGGACGAGGCTTTTAAAAGATATAGCGGAAGACGCGACCTGTAGAAAACGACGGTAGGAGTTTTTGTGCAGGGAACGCCCTGAAATAAAAAAAACCATCACGAGAGGTGTGATGGTTTATGGTTTTACATTTTATCGTCTGAATATTCGCCTACTAGGGAGTAGTATCCAAATAGTGCTAGCCCTAATACAATGATTGGTGTTAGTACGAATAGGATGATGATTCCGAATACTAAGCCGTCTTGAGAGCCTGAACTAAGTTTTGGTAATCCTAATATAAAGATGCATAGGTAGGCTACTAACACGGCTAGTGCTAACCATACGATTCCTAAGATTTTTTTAAGTACGTCCATAGTTTAGTTTTCTATATTACTAGTTGTTTTTTTGTTGATGTAGATTGCTCCGATTACGAAACATACGGCTGAAATTACAATTGGGTACCAAAGTCCTTCTAGATAGAATTGTGGGTTGCCTTGAGTTTTAGCGTTTGTTGTTAAGTAGGTTGATACGGCTGGTAGTAACCCTCCGAAGATTCCGTTACCTACGTGATATGGTAATGACATAGAGGTATAACGGATTTTAACCGGAAACATTTCAACAAGGAAGGCTGCGATTGGTCCGTAAACCATTGTGATGAAAATTACTTGGATAAAGATTAGGAAAGTAAGTTTCCAACGGTCTGAACTTTCTAGGTGTGTTACAGATTTAATTTGTTCTGAAACTTTACCGTCTACAATTTTAGCTTGATTGTTTTCTAGGTGTACTGTGCGTATGGTTTTGTTCCAGGTACCGTCTGTATAGTATTTTGTTGTTGTGTAAACTGAGTCTGATACGGCTCCGTTAACTTTAAGGTCTTTTAAAACTTCTGCTTTTTCTGCGATTTCTGTTTTATTTGCAAGGTTTGATGTTTGGTACATGTGCTCGTAAATGGTACGGTAAGATAGTACTGCTAATAGCATACCTAATAACATGACCCATTTACGCCCTACTCTGTCTGATAACCAACCGAATACTACGAAGAATGGTGTTCCTAATAATAAGGCAATTCCTAATAGCATGTCTACTTGGTCTGACTCTACTGCCATTACGGTTTTCATGTAACTCATTGCATAGAATTGACCGGTGTACCATACTACCCCTTGTCCCATTACAGCACCAAATAATGCTAGTAAAACGAATTTAAGGTTGTAACGGTTACCAAAACTTTCTTTTAATGGATTTTTAGAAGTTTTACCTTCTGCTTTTGTTTTTTTGAATTCTGGAGATTCGTCCATGTTCTTACGTATAAGGTAAGACACGTAAACCATAAAGATAGAAAGGATAAAAGGTATACGCCATCCCCATAGATCAAATTGCTCTGGGGTAAGGAAACTTTTGGTTAGTAGGATTACGATAAGGGAAATGAAAAGTCCTATTGTTGCGGTAGTTTGGATCCAAGAAGTCCAGTACCCACGTTGACCGTCTGGGGCATGCTCAGCCACGTAAGTTGCCGCACCTCCGTACTCGCCTCCAAGTGCTAATCCTTGTAATAAACGAAGAATTAATACTAGGAAGGGAGCTAGAAATCCGATGGTTTCATAACTAGGAATACATCCAATTAAAAAGGTAGCTCCTCCCATTAAAACAAGAGTTGCCATGAACGTGTATTTACGACCTACAATGTCTCCTAAACGACCAAAGAATAAAGCTCCAAAAGGTCGTACTACGAAACCTGCAGCAAAGGTTGCTAATGTAGAAAGAAATGCAGCAGTAGGATTGTCTGAAGGGAAAAATTTTGTAGAAATAACTACAGCTAAACTCCCAAAAATAAAGAAGTCATACCACTCGATCAATGTTCCCATTGACGAGGCACCAATAACTTTCCAGATGCCTTTTTTGTCTGTTTGTTCACTCATAATAAATAGTTTTGTTTGTATGTTAATTTTGCGTGTTTAAATCAATTATAGTAGGATCATTGCTTGTACAGTAAACACATCATCTCTTTGCTCTGGTAGATGGAAGGATTTTCCGTACTCGAAAGTGATTTTAGCGTTGTGCCCATCTAAGTAAAAGTTAGCACCTGCTTTAAGCTCTTTAGCTACCTCTGGTAAGGCAGTAAAATCTCTGTGAGAATATGATAGGTAAGGTTGCCAACGGTTACGGAATTTGTTTTTACCTTCCTCATTAGACTTTCCGATTAAGTACCCAACGTGAGCATAAAATTGATTACCGTTACCTACAACATCTCCAAGGATGTAATTGTCTCCCATTTTAGAATTTTGGAACATAGCGTAAGCTGTAATAGCACTGTTGTTGTTGCCTAATGGTGTGTCGTAAAATACATCGACATTTAAATGTGTTGCTCCGGCTGAAGAAAGGGTACCGAATGCATCTGCTTTAACAATAGCATCTGGTTGTGTAAAGAAACCAGCCCCTACGTTAAAAACTTTTTTACCACCTAAATATGTACCTACGCGATAAGGAAGAGCCAAATTTTCTTTATCTAAAAATTGATAGTCAAAATATCCTGCAACAGCATATTTACCTTTATCTAAAAGAGCTTTACCTAAATATTTTTCTTGACCTGGAGCTAAAACTGTATTTATGTTTCCGTCTGAAGTGTTTGTGTTTGCATCCGATATACTAACACGGTAATTTAATTTATCAATTGTTCCGTTAGCATAAATACCTAAGTGGTTTGCAAATTGATCGGATAGACCTAAAGTTGTCCAGGCCGATCTGTAATTGTCTAGAGTCATCATATTAATAGTACCTTGACCATTAAGTCTGGAAATACCTCCCCAGTTATGAATTCCGGCTCCAACATTCACGTATTTATTAATTTTATACTGCAACACCATTTCGTGTAAGAAAAACTGAACATCATCACTTTTTCCCGCTGGAGTTAAATTGTTATCGTTAATCCCATTAACTCCAAAATGAGTTAAAATCATAAAACGATCATTAAGTTTGGAATACATTAAAGCACGCGCTCGTTTTATAGAAAATCCGTCGGATGGGTTATGGCCTTCGTAATCTTGGAACCAAGTTTGTCCCCATAAAATTACACGCATTTGCTTAGAGCCATCCTCGTTTAGCTTAACGGTCATCCCTGAATTGTACTCGTCACCGTATTGAGCATTTGCTAAGGAGCAAAACCCAAAAAGAAGTGCTGATAAAATAACCTTTTTCATAAAAATGTAAATTTTAGTGTAATATTTGTTTATTTTGTTAAAAAAAAAGGTAATAAAAATTTTAAAACGAAAATTACAAATTTTGTTTTTTTTTATTGAAATCGGCAAAATTTATCAATCTACTATTTTTGAATACTATTTTGTAAGAATTATTAATTATAGCC
>CAVBJB010000052.1:0-8953 GCA_963595625.1 Lachnospiraceae bacterium
CCACCTAATAAATCATTTTTAAAGATTTCATTTAATAAAGATGGAAATAAAACTTTGTTTTGATTTTTAACTAAACTCATAACGATTAAATTTTAACTTATTAAATTACTATTCAAATTTGATATCTTGTTAATTACCAAAATCGTACCAGTGCTAATAATACGACATTTTGTCTTAATTAATTTTTTTAATATGACTATTTGTCTGTGTTAAAAACCTATCTCTTTGATTATAAAATGGTTAACAGTTTTTTTGAAATTACTAAATTAAATAGATTAAATTTGCATTCTAAATTTTAGAAATTGACTACGAGCTTTAATTTATACACTGTTTTAAATAGAGTGAAACAAATTATTACCCAAAAAACGGAAGATAAAAGTTTTTGGGTAAGAGCTCAAGTGTCCAAAAGTAAGCAAGATAGGCGTGGAAATTATTATCTGGAATTGATTGAAAGTAAGGACGGAATTGTAATTGCAAAATGCGACGCTTTGCTTTGGTATCATGAATTTAAAATATTAGAAGAAAAATTAAAGGAGGATACTCCTAAGATTTTAGGTGATGGATCTGAAATTTTGATTTTAGCACGTATAGAGTATTCTGAAATTTATGGTTTTAGGTTGCAAATACTAGATATTGACCTTACGTATAGTCTTGGTGAGATTGAGCGCAGAAAGCAACATAATTTACTATATTTAAAACAAAACGGTTTATTGCATTTAAATAAAACGGTTAAAGCTCCAGTTGTATTTCAAAACATTGCATTAGTAGGTTCTCCCAATACATCTGGGTATGCTGATTTTATAAAGCATTTACTTAAAAATACGTATTCATACAGATTTAATATTGAAGTTTTTCCGTGTACGGTTCAAGGAGAACGTGCTTTAAAAGAAATTCAAGCTGCGATTGCTTTGGTGGATCCCACTAAATTTGACTGTATGGTTTTGATTAGGGGAGGAGGTAGTAAATTTGATCTTGACATTTTTAACGATTTGGATCTTTCTAAAAAAATTGCAACGTCTCAAATCCCTGTTTTAACCGGAATTGGACATGAAACGGATTTTAGTCTTGCAGATGAGGTAGCTTTTTCATCTTTTAAAACACCAACTGCTGTAGCGTCTTTTTTAATTGATAAAGCGCATGCGCTGGATTTAAAAATTTCTGATTTACAGCAAAAAATTAAGCATGTAGTAGATGCACGTATTAACGCACAAGAATTAAAGTTACATGAATATAAAACATTTTTAAAAAATAAATCGCTTCAATCTTTACAAAATAGGCAACTTACCTTACAAACGGCTTCTAGTAAAATTAGTTATGTAACACAACAAATGGTTCATCAACATAAATTAAAATTAAGCGCTAAAACAGATATTGTAAATTTTAAAGCAAATCAAATTGTCAAAAATCAATTCAATTTTCTACAAGAAGCAAAGCAAACGTTAAGCTTATATAGTGATAAAAAGGTTAAAGACGAAATCAAAAATTTTGATCTTAAGCCGGTACTTTTAAAACATTACGCAAATGCTATTGTACAACAACACAAATTAAAGCTTGAGCATTTAGAACAAATTCCTAAAATGTATACACCTCAAAACATATTAAATTTAGGTTACGGAATTGTACGTAAAAAGGGTAAGGTTTTAAACGAAAATTCGGTATTAAAGCCACAGGATTTAATTGAAATAGAGCTAGCCTCAACAAAATATAAAATAGTAATTGATAAAGTTACCTCAGAAAAAAAATGGAACAATATACTTACGAAAGAGCAACTGCAGAATTAGAGTCTATTTTAGAACAACTTAAAAATGACGATATAACCATTGATGAGTTGGCAACTAAAGTGGAACAAGCCGGAAAATTGATTAATTTTTGCAAAGAAAAATTAAACACGACCGAAAAAAATGTTACTGAAATTATAGAAAAGCTTGGGTTGTAATCTAAATCTACGGTTATTCCTTAAAAATAACTATCTTTGCTTTTTAATTGGAATACACTTATGACTAACAACGATATATTTAAAAAATTACGTGTAGCATTAATGTTACGCGACGATCAAATTCTTGAAGTTTTAGAATTAGTAAATTTTAGAATTTCTAAAGGGGAAATTGGAAACTTTTTTAGAGCAGAAGATCACCCCAAATATGTAGAATGTGGAGATCAAGTTTTACGTAATTTTTTAAACGGTTTAGTAATTTATTTACGTGGTACTAAAGAGGAGCCTAAAAACCCAATGGATGTTATCTCTGCAAATAAAGAATTTGCATCTAAACCGAGAGAAGAAAGAGAAAGAGTTAAGCCTAAAGAACAAACGGCTAAACCTTTTGTAAAGCCAGCAGCTAAACCTAGAGTTAAAACTAATGCAGCAGGTAAAAAATTTGCAAAACCAGAAAAACCAGTTTCTGTTGTTGAGAAAGTAAAATTCAATAACGGTAAAGCAAAAAAATAAAAAAAAGGCGCTTATGCTCCTTTTTTTTATTTTATCGTAATGTCTCCTGATCCTAAAACTTGCTTGTCCACGTTAGTAGGTTTCCCGTAAATATCAATACCTCCACTTCCGTTAACGTTGGCTTTTACAGCTGTTTTTACGTGGCTTTCAATTTCCCCGCTACCATTTACAGTTAAAACAGCTTCATTACTAATTAATTTATTCGCAGTAATTTCCCCAGAACCTGTAACAGTTGCTTTTAAATTTTTAGCTGTTCCTGTTAAATTTATATCTCCAGATCCAGCAACATTTGCAACCACACTTTCAGATTCTGTATCTAATATAATATCGCCACTACCATTAACAACTAGGTTTAAATTTTTATCTTTTAAGGTGTAGTTCCCAATAATATCACCAGAACCTACAACACTTAGCTTCTCTATATCCTCTACCGGAACATCAACTACAATACCTTTTTTGCTAGTATAACGTACACCAGTTTTTACCTTAAGTACAAGTTTGTTGTTTTTTACATAAACTTCTACATATTCTAAAATGTTCGAGTCGGTAGTGATACTTATTTCGCCCTCTTTACCATAAACTAAGTTAGCTTTTAAGCTACCAATAAGTTCAATTTCTTGGTAGCTTTCAACTTGTCTTTTTTGAGTTTCTACTTGTTTATTTCCTTTAACAGTTTGAGCGTTAATAGCTGTTATAGATAAAACTCCTATAAGTAACGAGTAAATAATTTTTATCATAATTTTATTTTTTTAAATAAGTGTTAGTATAGTTTCCGTTGATTTCTAAATTTAATTTTGGATTTTTTTTGTATAATCCTTTGTATAAAATACTTGTGTTTTCTCTGCTTTTTAAACGGTAATCCAAATCCATGTTAGGTTTAAAATGAGAAAAATTTCCTTGAACTTCAAATTCAAAAGCTGTTAAGTCTAAGTTGTTAATATAAACATTGCTGTAATTTCCGTTGTATTTAATTAATTCGGTTGGTCTGTCTACATTTAATTTTAAAGTAGAATAGTTAGAATTTAAAACCACAGATTTTAATACTTTCTGTAAATCAATGTTTAAATAATTTCCAAAAATATCAACTTTATTAACCTCATTTATTTTTAAAGTAGTGTACTTTGTTTCAGCTTTAAAATTTCCTATCGAACTTGCTTTAAGTGTGTTGTAATTTCCAACTAGGTCTATTTCGTCTGCTTTATCAATTTGTAAGGATGAATATTTCATTTCTAAATGAGCTTGGTTTACATTCTCGATTGTAGAAGCGGATGCATAATCTAATTTTAAATTATTGTTTTTATGGTGCAGCTTTCCAATAAAAACAGAACCATATTTACACACCAATGTAAGCGAGTTATAAAGCTCTGGAACAGTAATATTTCCGTATTTTTGATCCACATTAACTTTTGCATTTTTAGGAATCTTAACTAAATATTTAATGTGTAAATCCTTATTGTAATTTAAACTCGATTTAAAATTTGTAGCGGCTTGCACCATAGTAGTACCCTCAGTAAAAAGCACCTGAATATTATCTAATAATTCCTGACAATTTTTTTCTGACGTGCTGCTCACTGTAACGTCAACCGTATATTCAACCGTATTTTTATCCCAAAGTTCAAAACTTACCGATCCGTATTTGTTATCTACCTTAACCGTAACGTCCTTTGCTGTTTTAAACTCCTTACTAATTTTTTTAGATTTAGTAACATCAAAACTACTAGCGTAACACGTAGTATTTATAACAAAAAATAATAAATATAATTTAAAGAGTATCTTCATGAACTGTATCGTTTAATTCGTTAATCATTTTAATCTTAGCCTGAACTTTTTGTAAAAAACTTAAACGCATTTGCATATTTACAATCATAGCATTTAAAAGCGTTTCGTTTAACCCCTTGTGTTTACGTTCTTCCTCAAGCTTTAAATAATCATTTTCTAAATTTTTAATTTCTTCAATCGCATCACTAATTATGGGTTTGGTTTCATTAGTTTCTAAAGCTTTTAATCCCTCAATTTGTAAAGCAACTTGCTCTGCGTATAAATCAGTAGGAGTAGGGGCTGTATCATCAATATTTAATTTATAATAAGCCAAACCAGCGGTTACACTAATAATAACAACAGCAGCAATTTGGGCAACATAGGTCCAGTTTAATTTTCTTACTTTTTTAGACTCTTTGTTTTTTTCTAATTTTTGTAAAAATCTTACTTCATGACCGTCTAAAGGATCCTCAAAATCCCAATCATTATTAGGCACTTTCATACATTTCAATTTTTTGTCTAACACTCGTTTTAGCTCTACTTAATAAAGTTCTACAATTCCCGTAGCTAATCTGCATAATTTCACAAATCTCTTCCATATCATAACCTTCAATAAAATGTAAGGTTAAAACAATCCGGTAGTTATCTTTTATCTGTTTTATAGCAGCTAAAACTTTATCCTTACGTTCTAACAAAATAGCATTCTCCGTTTCGTAAACTTCGTCCAGAATCTGTACATTTTCAAAATCCTCATGTTCCATAGGTTTTAATTTTCGTAAACAATTCAAACTTTTATTTACCACCATTTGCTTTAGCCATCCCGCAAAAAACGCATCATCTTTTAAATCATCAAGTCTATTAAAAGCTTGTAAAAAACACTCTTGCATTACATCTTCCGCCTCTTCTTTATGCTGTATAATACGATAAGCCGTATTAAACATAGCCCTATAAAAAAGTTTATAAACTGCAAATTGAGCCTCCGTGTCACCACGTTTGCACCTGCCAATTAGCAAGCTAATAGTTTCATAAGTATTCAAATTTTTAAAATTTTAGGTTGGTTAAATAAGTACTTATCTATACCTAAGACACGCCTGTTTTTACAATGTTACAGTTTTTTTAATTTTTTTTTGGTGCATTGCCCGCTTTTTAAAGAGCGGGTCGCGCTATCCGCTGTATCTTTTGTTCGGACCTCACAAAAGGATGCCGCTCCTATCGCTAATGCGCTGCGCCATTACGGTAAGTACAAAAAAAAGAGAAGCTTAAAGCTCCTCTTCATTTTCATTTTTTTCTATAACCTTTAATTGAATCGTTTCTACCGAGTTTCGGTACATTTTTAAAACCGTACCCTCGTAGTTCTCTAAATCAATTACATCGTTTATTTTTAATTCTCTATCATTACATTTTTCAGAAATTAATCCTGCTAATGTTTCATAGTGCTCACTCTCTTCAAAAGCATAAGGTAAAAGTCTGTTTATATCCGATATATTATTGTGTGAACTCACATTATAAACACCCTCAGACACTACAGTAACAATCGGTTCCTCATTGTCGTATTCATCCTGAATCTCCCCAACAAGTTCCTCTAATATATCTTCTAAAGTAACTAAACCTGCAAATTCACCAATCTCGTCAGTCACAATGGCAACTTGAGCATGTTTTTTCTGGAACGTTTTTAAAAGGTTTTTAATTAAAGTAGTTTCCGACACAAATATAGGTGTACGTAACATATCTTTAATATTTAAGTCATTTCCTTTTAAAGCGTAATTTTTAAATAAATCCTTAGTATATAAAATACCAATAATGTTTTCTAAAGATTTTTCATAAACAGGATATCTCGAATACCCCTCGCTTAAAGCAAATTTAATTACATCTTCAGTTGGAGTGTTAACATCAATGGTCGAAACGTTTTTCTTTAAAGTTAAAACATTACTTACACGTCTATCATCAAAATCAAATACATTCTGAATCAACACACGTTCTGTTTCCTCAATAGCACCACCTTCTTGACTTTCGGTGATAATCATCTTTAATTCCTCTTCAGTATGGATTTCAGATCCATGAATAGGTTGTATTCCTACAGCTCTCAAAATTACATTTGCTAAACCATTCATAATATAAATTACAGGTTTAAAAATAGTGTAGAAAATTTTTAATGGCCAAGCTACAGTAAACGTAGTCTTTGTAGGATATTGTATTGCCAAAGATTTAGGAGCTAATTCTCCAAAAACAATATGTAATATAGTAATAATTACAAAGGCAATAGGGAATGAAATGTTGCGGGCTATTGTATCCCACTCGGCTCCTGTTAAGCCAACAAGTTCAAAAGTTTTTAAAATTACAGGAGTTAAAGAACTTTCACCTACCCAACCTAAACCTAAAGAGGCTAAGGTAATACCAAGTTGCGTTGCCGCTAAGTAAGAATCTAAGTGACTTACAATGGCTAATGCAGCCTTTGTAGTACTAGACCCTCCGTTTTGTTGCACTTGGATTTGAGAAGTACGTACTTTTACGATAGCAAACTCAGCTGCCACGAAAAATCCGTTTAGTAATACTAAAAATAAGGTAAGTAAAAGCTTGGCGACCGATATGTCGTCCGATAAAGCTTCAGAGGTAGCACTAGCTACCATGCTCAGGGGTATTGTTTCCATATACGTTTTTATTAACTCTATTTAATTTAAAGAGTTTTTATAATTCTAAGATACAAAATTATTAATTCAATTTTAAATATTTAGCTAAAATTAGAAAATTCTATCTCAAATAGCTTATTTTATTCAGAATATTCCTCACTTTTTAATAGTCGTAAAATTTCAATTCGTTAAAAATCAACCAAATATTATTTTATATAAAAAAAAGGTTGCTAATTAGCAACCTTTTTTTGTTTATGTTTCCAGCGTTTGTGTGTCCAAAAATAATATCTAGGATCCGCTTTAATTTGAGCTTCAACAATGCGTAAAAACTTTTCAGTAATTGCATATTCAGGCTCTTTAAGAGGATTGTCTGTAATTTCAGAGAACTCAGCCTCATAAAAACCTCTCCTAACTTTAGTTACATTGATATACAGCACCGCCATATCTAAATCCTTAGCTAATTTCTCAGCTCCGGTATGTATAGGAGTTTCTTGTCCCATAAATTTGCTCCAATACGTTCCGCGGCGTGGGCGAGGCGTTTGGTCACTTATAAATAAATAAGTAGCATGTATCCCTTTAGCCTCGTTTTGTTTTACAGTTGCTACCGTATGTTTAGTATCAATTAAACGAGCATTAAATTTAGATCGAATACCTCGAACTAGCTTATCAAAATGAGGGTTGGCAATTTTTTTATAAACACCATAACCATCCGTAGCTAAATATTTACCTAAAGCAATAACCCATTCCCAACTCGCGTAGTGGGAACACATTAAAATTATAGACTTTCTTTTCTTTTCGTATTCCTTTACAATTTCAATATTTTTAAACTGATATCGGCGGTCAAGTTCCTCAGCGCTTATAGTCATTGTTTTTATCATCTCTAAAAACATATCACATAAATGCTTGTAAAACGCCTTTTCTACAGCAATAACTTCCTTTTCTGAATATTCTGGAAAGGCCAATTTAATATTGGCTCTAACCGTTTTTTTACGGTAACCAATAACTCTATACATTAGGAGATAAACAAAATCCGAAAACAAATACAATAACGGAAATGGTAGTATCGATATACACCATAAAAAGCTATACGTTATAAGGTATATAATATATTTCATTTATTAATTTTTTTACAAATATACTCTAATTGTTTTTGCTTAAGGAAAACCTTTATTAATTTAACCCAAAATTTAATCTAATGACTCAATCATTTGTACTCATAGCAATCATAGCTATAACCTGTTTAGTTAGTTGGAAGGGCTTTAACGATCCTTACTTTTTAAATAAATACAAATTTAATACTCGTGCCATTCAGCAGGGAGAAAAATTTAGACTTTTTACATCTGGTTTTCTACACGCCGATCTTATGCATCTTGGTTTTAATATGTACACCTTGTACTCTTTTTCTTCCGTATTATTATACTTTTTAGGCGATATAAATTATCTTTTAGTTTACTTAGGCAGTATACTTACAGGGAGTTTGTTGGCGCTTCAATTCAATAAATCAAACCCCTACTATAATGCTTTAGGTGCCTCTGGCGGGGTTACAGGAGTAATTTATAGTGCGGTTTTATTGTACCCACAAATGGAATTAAATTTATTCTTTATCCCAATCGGAATACCTTCTTACATATTCGCAGTAGGATTTTTAGCATTTTCTGTTTTCGGGATGAAAAAAAATTTAGGAAACATTGGTCATGACGCTCACATTGGAGGAGCATTAGGCGGAATCCTTATCACCTTAGCCATGGATCCAAGTTTATTAATAAAAAACATCACAATGCTACTTGTTATGTTAATCCCAGTCGCGGTAATGATCTATTTACAACAAACCGGAAAATTAAATAAATAATTTGGGCGTTCCGCGCCTTTTAATGGGCGCGGCGGGCTATCCGCTATATCTTTTATTACGCTAGCGCTACATAAAAGGATGCCGCTACTATCCCTAACGCTTAATAATTTTCGTATAAATAAAAAAGCCCACAAAGCATTTCACTTTGTGGGCTTTAATTTTGTCCTAAATATATAAAATAAAAAAACCTGTAAAAATACAGGTCTTTTAATATTTTAAGTGGGGAGAGCAGGATTCGAACCTGCGAAGGTGAAAACCAGCAGATTTACAGTC